>DALTWR010000104.1 GCA_029986975.1 Methanocorpusculum sp. | reverse complement strand
TATCTATTGACTCTTATCAGATATCAATCTTTTAACATCATAAAGACCAATATAGTACCCATGATAACAATACACCGGGATATCTGCAACTATTGCGGAGCGTGCGTATCAGTATGCCCCAAAAGTGCCTTGGAACTCATCGACACATATCTATCAGTCAACACAGACCTCTGCAAAGAAACGTGTCTCTTCTGCGCAAAAATATGTCCGCTCGGTGCAATATCTGAAGAAAAATGAAACCGGAATATGATGTATTAGTCGTAGGTGGCGGTCCTTCCGGCGCTCTTGCCGCTGAGGTGGCAGCAAAAGCAGGCGTCTCTGTTCTTCTCGTCGAAAAACGTTGAACCATAGGCATTCCTATCCGCTGCGCCGAAGGAATCCTGAAAGGCGATTTAGAACAGTTCATAGAACCGAACCCGAAATGGATTGACGCGGTTATCAGGAAAGCAGAATTCATTGCGCCGAACGGAAAAAAAGCAATCTTAACCAGCAAAAATATCATAGGCTATACGCTCAACAGAAAACTATTCGACCGTGAATTAGTCATGCGCGCAAAAGACGCCGGAGCAGATGTCGAAGTCCGGGCGCGGGCACGCCCCGTCCTTGAAAACGGAAAACTGACCGGCGCGGTAATAAATCAGAACGGCACAGAATATCATATCAGAACAAAGGTCATAATAGCAGCTGACGGTGTTGAGTCGCAGTTTGCAAAACGTGCCGGGGTAAATACCACGCTTTCACTCGCTGACGCCGGGTCATGCTGTGAATATCTGGTATCGGGAATTGATATTGATGATACTGCAAACCTCATTTATTTCCTTCCGGAAAAAGCATTTGGCGGGTATGTATGGGTATTTGCGAAAGGAAATCATTCTGCAAACATAGGAATAGGCATCACCGGCGATACATCAAAAGACGGCAGCCGTGCAAAAGATCTGCTTGATGAATTCATGAAAGAACATTTTCCCGAGGGAAAAATCCTCGAACTGATAACAGGCGGTATTCCTATGTCAAAACCTCTGGCAGAAACTGCATTCGACGGGCTTTTAATCGCCGGAGATGCGGCTCACGTTACCAATGCTTTAACCGGCGGCGGAATTTATCAGGCGATGTACACAGGAAAACTCGCCGGAGAATATGCTGCAGCTGCAGTTAAAGCAGGAGATACTTCAAAAGCGTTTCTGACAGCTTATGATTCAGCATGGAGAAACAGTACCTTCGGTCTGAATCTGCAGGCGTCATACACGGTTCACAAGGCATACAGCGGAATGCTGGATGAAGATGTGAACAGAATCTTTTCGCGGCTGTCGGATATATCTGTAGATAATGTAACCCTGAGAGGGATTGCATTGGCGTTTGTGAAAAACAATCCGAAACTGCTTCTCGAACTGCCGGTACTTTTGAAGCTGCTAAGAGAGTAATTGTAACTATTCAGCTTTCTATTTCAGACAAAGGGCTGAATAGTTACGGATAATTATTTTGTAAAATATAGATTGAGACACCTCTCAGGCATCTCAGATATCTTTTCTCAGCCACGTCAGAAGAATCCCGTCATCAAGCGGCTCTGCAGACTTAAGCGTCAGCCGCCGTAAACTCTTCCGATCTGGTAAAACCAACGCCGTCCGCAAATGTAGGAGATGTCTTTCCGCCGATAATTAAAGCTCCGACATAAATTCTAATCTCATCAAAGAGGCGCTGACTCATAAACGACCAGAGAATAGACGCCCCGCCTTCGACCATTAATTGAGAAATGCCGTGCTCGCCAAGTTTATCAAGCATCACTCCTAAATCAACAGACGTTTTACCGGCAGTAATCACCGTAACCCGTTTTTTCAGCGCCTCAACACGCTTTGCATCTGCAGATTCGCTGCATACTACAATGACTTCACCGGTTCCTTTCACGAACATATCAGAATCGTCCGGAAAACTGCCGCGTGAATCAACAACAACACGTGCCGGCTCGGCGGGTTTACCTTTACTGATACGCATCTGTTTCAGCTCTTCATTTTTAAGCCGAAGCGAAGGATTATCCGAGCGGACTGTACCTATCCCTACAAGAATTGCATCGGAATCTGCGCGCAGTTTCTCCATCCGTACAAAATCATCAGAACCTGATATCTTTGTCTGTTTTCTTAGCGGAGTCGAAATTTTACCGTCTGCACTCATTGCAGCGTTAATTATAACATAGGGCCTCATGCTTCACGCAGTAAAAAAGAATAAACAATTATTCCGTTTTTTCAATCTTTTTGTAGACGTTTACACCCACACGGATGTCAGGATATGTACGCGATACTGCCTTGTTTCCGAGTGTTGAACCAATCATAATAGTCTTTCCGGACGAAGACGGACCAAATTCCTGGCTTAAGTCTACTTTGATGGTTAAGATGTGACCCTCAACCTTCATATCAACATTTTTCATACATTGATTAATGTGTCAGCCTACTTAATAAATCTTTGTGCTGACTGCCCGCTGCAGAAGCGAATCCTAATGAGTAAGCACCGCCAATACTATACCGATTATGCCGAATTTAACAGTTGCCGTACTTGCTCCGAACGGATATGCCCGTGACATCGGGAAAAAAGGAACAAGCACTGATATTACCTTCTACAATCTGAAAAAAGGACATGACACCGTAACTCTTCTTGAGCCGACACGCTACCCCGACCGGTTAGCCCCGCTGTTCTACGTTGTATCAATGGCTCACGAAGCAATTGTCGTCGTCTCTGAAATTACACCGATGCTCGCCGAATGGATTCTCATGCTCGACTGTGCAGGTGTTAAGGAAGGAAGAATTATTCTGAAAAACTACATCCAGCCGGAACAGATAGCGCCCTTAATCAAAGGAACGGTTCTTGAATCCTACAGAATTGTTGAAGAAGACTTCATTACCATTTCTGCAGAACTTCTGGAAAAAGCAGCAGCACAGCCGGATTCTGCACCGAAGGACGGATACTTCGGAACGGTTCCAATCGACCACCATTTCAATGTAAGAGGTGTTGGAACGGTTATTTTAGGCTGCGTTGCGGATGGATGGATTAAAAAACACGATAAGATGCGCGTTGAACCGACAACAAAGACCTGCCAGATTAGATCAGTTCAGAAACATGATGACGATTTCGAGTCCGCTATTGCGGGTGACCGCGTGGGCTGTGCATTAAAAGATATTGAGGCGGATGCACTTGACAGAGGCTATGTGTTAACAACCGACCCTGCTGTTATCCACAAGACAGAACTCGTCTGCAAAGCATCTCTTGTTAAATACTGGCCGGCTGAACTGAAAGAACAGATGGTCGTATCTCTCGGACACTGGATGCAGTTTTTATCTGCGCGTATCACGAAGGTTGATAACGGTGCTGACTGGCACAACCCGACTCTTACCATCGAACTTGAAACACCGATTGTGTTTAAACCCGGAGACAATGCAGTAATCCACTATCTCGACGGCGGAAAACTGAGAATTGTAGGAACTATAAAACTGGAGTAATCCGGTTTATTCTTTTTTAGAGAGCAGGCATTCAGATAAAATCCAACGTCAGCGGAAGGAAACGATTACAGCTTTTTTGTTGAAAAAAAGACCGTGAATAAACACGAAAATTCAGTTCGCCCATTAGAATTTCCGGCGTTCCGGTGACCATAGCCACTAATTCATCTCTTGATTACGTGAAATCCAGGGAGACTTCATACAAAACACCGAAGAACACAAAAAGAGAGGGTGAATAGGTATGATGTTTTATCTAAACACCCGTCTTGCCCGTTTCATTATCTCAATTCCTGAAACACCAAACGGACAATTTCTTCCACACTTTCCACACTCGATACAGTCATCAGCATCAGCTTCAAGAGCTGTATAATGCCCGCGTACAGACTCAGGCGTTTCTTCAAATGCCAAAGCCATATCAGTAAGTTTTGCAACAAACGGGATATTGATATGGGCGGAACAGGGAAGACAATGTCCACAGTACATACATCTGCCCGCTGTACTTACTTTTTCACAGGAGGAAATAACAGAGGAATAATCACGCTCTTTTGCATCAGCTGTTAAAGCGTCTGCTGCGGTTCGTACTTCGTCAGGCGTACTTAATCCCGGTAGAACTGAAATTACCCCGGGACGCTCAAGCGCGTAAGCGATACATGCTGCAGGCGTCAGTGCTTTTCCGAACGGAGACTGTGCATCACGTAACAGACTTCCGGCAGCAAACGGTTTCATAACGGTAATTCCAACGCCGGCTGCTTCACATGCTGCGTATAAATCACGGCGGTTTGTATTGATTCTGCAGGAGTCACTTGAAAACGCTGTAAACTCCATCTGTTTGTAGATGTCGGTTTC
>DALTWR010000103.1 GCA_029986975.1 Methanocorpusculum sp. | reverse complement strand
GATACCTTGCCTACTGTTTATACTGGGCAATAACTAACCTAATTGGGAGTTCGTTATCTATGACGGCCGCCGTATCTCGGCGGCCAGCCCCGCAGGGTATCTGCGTGTAATCAGTGGGAAATCTGTGTGTCATCTGTGTTCGAGCCCTTTGGGCGAGTTTGTCAATTCCCACTGACCAATTCAACCGTTTGTATTTTAGATAAGGGGCTGAATAGTTACAAGACAGCTTTGCTTTCTCTTCTCCCGACAGAATGTCTCCATCAAAATACATATCCTCTTTCAGCGCCAACAAATACACACAGTAATGCGCACCCTCGTAATAGACCCTCGCTTCGGGGCGGCAGGAGATATGATAGTATCCTCTCTTCTCTCGCTTGGAGCAGATAAAAATACCGTACTCGAAGCAATAAAAAACGCAGCAGTCCCTGAGATAGAAACCGTTGTACGAAACGGCATCGAAGCCCTCTCTATCCGCATGAACTCAGACTCAACGCACAGGCATATCGAAGAAGTTCTTGCCAAAGTCGATGCGGCAGAGACATCAGCCGAAGCAAAAGCTCTTGCAAAGCGGGTGTTTGCCCGTCTGGAACAAGCCGAAGCAAAAGTTCACCACACACACCATCCGCATTTTCATGAGATAGGAGCAGACGATGCAGTAGCAGACATTGTAGGAGCCTGCACTGCAATCCTCTCTCTCAAAATTGATGCCGTCTGCATCTTGCCCCTCGCAACAGGCTCAGGAACACTAAAATGCTCTCACGGCATAATGCCCGTTCCGGCACCGGCGACAGCCGAGGTGCTGAAAAATTCATCGCTTAAGACAATTCTCGGCACATTTGAAGGAGAACTCTGCACACCAACCGGCGCCTCGCTTCTCGCTGAGTTTGCGCAAACCTATTTCTCCTCAGATACAGTTCCCGCAGGAAAAATCATAGCCATCGGAAGGGGTGCTGGTTCAAGAATCTTCGATGACCACCCGAATATTCTCACTACATATATCGTAGAATCCGATGACGAAGAAGACACCGTTGATGTTCTTGAAACAAACGTCGATGACATCACCGGAGAAGTCCTTGCAAACACCATAACTCTCCTCATGGAAAACGGTGCACGTGATGCATCAGCTGTTCCTATTATCATGAAAAAAGGAAGAAGCGGATATCTTATCAGAGTTGTATGCAGCCCGGAAAAATCAGCCGCACTTGCAGAACTCCTTGCAAAAGAGACAGGAAGCCTTGGCATACGCTGCACGCCCATGATTCACCGCCTCACAGCAGAACGGGGGATTACTTCAGTGACCGCACAAATCTGCGGAAAAGAATACACTGCATCCGTCAAACATGCATCCCTTGACGGCAAGATCTACTCGCGCAAAGCTGAGTTTGAAGACTGCCGCAGAATTTCTGCAGAAACAGGCAGTTCTCTCCGTGAGGTAAAACGAATTATAGAAGATGCTGCATGGAGGAAAGCGTAAATGGAGTTTCCGGAAAAACTTTCATCAGGGAGCACCGGATTCGATGAACTCTTGGGCGGAGGTCTTGAATCCAAAGTGATTACGCAGCTGGTAGGCGAAGGCGGCAGCGGAAAAAGTACGCTTTGTCTGGTGACAGCAGTATCAGCTTTATCTAAAGGACTCGGCGTAATCTACATCGACACCGAAGGATTTTCTGCGGAACGGTTCTGCCAGATTGCAGGAGAGTATGCAGATGAGTATGCAAAATCCTTATACATCTATGAACCCGAAACACTTGCAGAACAGGGACTTGTGATTCGTGAAACTGAAAAACTTCTCCACGCAAAAAAAGCAGGATTAATCATCCTCGACTCCGCAACCGCATTGTATCGCGTTGAAGTCAGCGAAAAAGATGCGATTCAGCGCCTCTCGCAGCAGATGATGTATTTATCAGGACTTGCGAGACGCTATGATGTACCTGTCATAATCACCAATCAGGTCTTCATGGACATTGATGCTCACCGCCTTACAGGACTTGGAGGGACCGCATTAACCCACATCTCAAAGGTGATTGTAAGCATCGAAAAACACACAGGATTCCGCCGTGCCGTAATGATAAAACACCGCTCGGAACCGGAAGGAAAAGCATGGTCATTTGTTCTTACCGGAAGCGGTGTGGATGAAAAACCTATTTAACCGAACTGTCAAAACGTAATACATCATCATGCCGGAAATAAAAATACTGATTGAAAGTGCTCACCCGCAGGACCAGGGTCTTGGAAAAGCGCGTCTTGAGCCGGAGGTAATGTCATCTCTTGATGTCCGTCCGGGTGATTTAGTAGAAATCATCGGAGAGAAAACCACCTACGCAAAAGTCTGGCGGGCTCTTCCGCAGGACTGGGGACAGAAAAAAATCCGGATTGACAAATACACGCGGGCAAATGCCGGCGCCTCTGTGGGGGACATAATCACTGTCCGAAAAGTAGAAAAAGTTGTCAATGCAGAACTCATCACCCTCATCCCCCCTGAAGACATTCCCGATAAACACATTAAAGAGGAATTCTTCGACGTGGAAGGACTTACCTACATGCCGGTATCAGCCGGAGATATTCTTCCCATCAGAACAATTCTTCCGATACATGACAATACAGCCGTGTTTAAAATTGCAGGAGTCAGTCCTGAAAATGCGAATATCATCTCTGCAGAAACCGAGTTTGATTTCACCGACAAATGCAGTTTCGAGTGTGCGAAAAAGATTACCTATGAAGATATCGGCGGTCTGAAATCAGAACTTTCGCAGGTCAGAGAGATGATAGAACTCCCCATCCGCCACCCTGAAATCTTCAAGACATTAGGTGTCGAACCGCCGAAAGGTGTTCTTCTCTATGGACCGCCCGGAACAGGTAAAACACTCATTGCAAAAGCCGTTGCCTGCGAGACAAATGCTCAGTTCTACACTATCGCAGGGCCGGAAATTGTCTCAAAGTTCTACGGCGAATCCGAAGAGCAGCTCCGTGAGATTTTCAATGAGGCGCAGAAGAATGCCCCGTCCATTATATTCATCGATGAACTGGACTCCATTGCCCCAAGACGCGAAGATGTAACAGGAGAAGTCGAGCGGCGTATTGTTGCCCAGCTTCTTACCATGCTTGACGGCATTGAAGACAGAGGTCAGGTTGTTGTTGTCGGAGCAACAAACCGTCCTGACGCCATCGACCCCGCGCTTCGCCGCCCGGGACGGTTTGACCGCGAAATTGAAATTGGCGTTCCATCTGAAGCCGACAGACTTGAGATTCTGAAAATCCACACCAGAAACATGCCGCTTGAAGGCGCACGCCGTCTTCATTCCGTAAAGAAGGCAACAAAGCGGACCGAAGAAATCTACGAGGAGAAAGCAAACCGTCTCTTAGCAGAATTAAGCCGCATCACGCGCGGATTTACCGGCGCTGATTTATCAGCTCTGGTACGTGAGGCAGCACTTGTTTCTTTGCGCCGTCAGGTTGACACAGAGTCGCTTGGAAACAATGCAGTCCCTGAAGAAGAACTGCTTAAGCTTGAGGTCACAGAAGCTGACTTCAGACAGGCGCTTCACACCATAACGCCTACTGCCATGCGTGAGATTGCCGTTGAAACCGCAAATATTTCATGGAAAGATGTCGGAGGATATACTGATGCGCTGCGTGAGATTCAGGAGTCAGTATCCCTTCCGCTGACTGATAAGAGCAGGTTTACGGCGCTTGGCATCAAGCCGCCGAAAGGAGTTTTACTCTACGGACCTCCCGGAACGGGAAAAACGCTTATCGCAAAAGCAGTTGCGGCAGAAAGCGGAGCAAACTTTATTCCGATAAAAGGCCCCCAGCTGTTATCAAAGTGGGTTGGAGAATCCGAAAAAGCAGTCAGACAGATTTTTAAGAAGGCGCGTCAGGCAGCGCCTTCGATAATCTTCTTCGATGAAATTGATGCGCTGACCAAAACACGGAGCGGCGAGTCTTCATCAGAAGTTTCTGCAAATGTCTTAAACCAGATTTTAACAGAGATGGACGGCATTGAAGAACTCAATGACGTAGTAATCCTTGCGGCATCAAACCGCCCTGATATCATCGACCCCGCGCTTCTCAGGAGCGGACGCTTTGACCGGCTTATCTATATTGCAGAGCCGACGCTTTCCGACAGGAAAGCAATTCTTTCAGTCCAGACAAAGGGTATGCCCCTTGCGGTGAACAATAAACGCAAATTCATTGAGACACTCGCAAAAGAAACCGAAGGATTTACGGGCGCTGATTTATCTGCGCTGGTGCGGGAGGCTGCGATGAGGGCTTTACGTAATGGTGCGGCGTCTGTTTCCGAAGAAGATTTCACCGCGGCTTTGTCTGCGGTTCACCCAACTAT
>DALTWR010000001.1 GCA_029986975.1 Methanocorpusculum sp. | reverse complement strand
ATAGGTAAGCTGCAGACGTGAGCCGTCAGGAAGAGATGTCTCTGCTATGCAGTCAGCAAGAGAGATTTGTTTTCCGCCGCGTTCTGCAAAAAGAGAGACTGCCGAGTCAAGTTCGTCTTTGGAGTAGATGATGTTTGTCCGCATACTTTTGTGGCGGTGATGGTAGATGAATACCGGATGGTCATAGCCGCCGCAGGAGATATCTTCTATTTCGTCATCCAGACGTAAGGCGTCTATTTTTCCCCAGTTTAAAAAATCACGTTGGAGATAGTATTGATATTTGTGGATGGTTATGGGAGATAAGACGATTTTACTTTCGATAAGAAAATCAGAGAGAGCCTCAATGATTTTGCTGCAGGCACCGGATATAAGGCGTTCACGAACTTCTGCTTTGACGACTGGGAGCAGTTCCTGCTCAAATGTGGAGAGATCCGGTTCGTATATGTGATATTGCAAATCTAGAGATGTTCCAACAATAGAGATTCGTACAACGCCGGGAACAAGCCATCGTGTTTCCAGCGCTTTAGCAGGTTCCGGTGTTTTCAGCAGCGGACCGTCACGTTCATAATTATATTCAGGAAATGTATTCCGACATCTCTTATATCTCATTCCGTAATGCCTACCATTAAGTATATTATCTGATTAACTTCTATATATGACATTTGTGTGTAATATTTCAGTGTGCTGCCCTGAAATTACTTTACATCCATCTCATGTTCCGTGTGCCATTTCAGAAGCCGCAGCGGGAAATACATGAGATAAATGAATCATTGTAACTATTCACCCTCTTCTCTAAGGCTGCAGCAGGTTAATCTGTTAACCGGATTCTTATCTCCGTTTTGCGGCCGAATTGCGAAACACAGTTTACCATGTATGCACAAAACCGCGTCTCTCAAGTAAAACGCTGTCAATATACACACCGCCTCCCTCTGCCGCACGTCCGATAACTGTATACTCCGCATGAAGCAGACCGGACTCTGCAACCTCTGCCGGAAGCGTAAACAAAAGACCAAAGTCCCCGCCGCCGAAAAGAGCGCATGACAAAGCATACTCACTTGAATCAAACCGGGGAACAGCCGCAGAATCAATATCCAGTCTGACATTTGACGCCTCACTCAAATCCCACAGCGAAAGTGAAAGCCCGTCTGAAACATCCATCATAGCTGAAGCCCCAAGACGAGCTGCAGCAACTCCTGCTGATACCTGCGGCTCAGGTGTCAGCAGATACGGCAGAAAACGTTTATCTCCGTCGAGAGCTGCCTGCGCACGCCCGGGGATGCCGGTAATACAGATAAAATCCCCTGCGCGTGCGCCGGAACGCGGACAGTAATCTTTCTTCGAGACAAGTCCAAAGGCAGTAGTTACAACCGTAAACTCGGCATGAGAATCAATATCTCCGCCGGAAACTTTTGCACCGAACTTTTCAGCACAGGCACACACCCCTTCCATAAACGGCACAAGACGCTCAGGTTTGTCAAGCCCCACTGCTGCCAGAAGAGATGCCGGCTGTGCACCGGATGATGCAACATCCGAAAGAGACACGGCAGCACTCATCCACCCCATCTGAAACTCAGACATCCCTTGCGGAAAATCAGTTGTTTCATGCAGCATATCCGTACTTGACACCATAAGCATACCGTTACCCAAATCATAGGCAGCACAGTCATCAGACGTTTCCGTATTCCCGATTAACGGTTTAATAGATTTCAGCAGTTCACGATCATCCATTGCGGTTCAGCTCCTTCTGGCGCTCTTTGCGGTACGTAGTAAGCACAGAGGTAAGAATATCAGGTTTTTCTGCGGGTTTATTCTCTGAAGAGATTTTCTTTGCGGGAACAGTATCACGCAGCACAGGTTTTTCAGCAGCAGGTTCTGCAGGTTTTGAAACAGGGGAAGGCACGACAGGAAAGACAACAGGAACAGATGTGTGCTCTCCGGATTCAGCAGAAGCCGGCTGAACTGAAACACGCACCTGAGGTGTTTTCTTCGGCACTGAAATCGGTTTTTCGGCATACGCTGAGTTATCAATGCCGAAGACCGTAACATCACGTTTACGCTGCACCTGATACTCGGCAACCATCCCGTGCAGAGCAGAAGTATGTTTCTCCTTTAGATACTGCTCCTGCGAAATACGCCATTCATTCTCGGCAGCAAGAAACGCATCTTCATTTACCACACCGATTTTGCCTTTCACGCGGGGTGAAAGCATTGCCCCGGACATAACAGGCACATTCATCTCGCGGAATTCATCAATTAAGTGCTGCAGCCGTGCCCGCTCATATGTCTGCTTCGGAAGAATGACCGCACGGACATGGAGTTCAGATAAATCCCGCAAAGCGGCTTTACCCCAGCCGTCTATCTTTAGAACATAAAGAATATCATCCTCGCATACTCCCATCTCATCATCCATACTGCGGATATCATCACGGGACAGCTGCTGAAGAACCTTCAGCGCAAGGCAGCCGTCACCCGCTGTCAAAGCGATATAGCGCTTCATCCGCTCAAGACGCAGACGCAGATTCTTACACCGCCTCTCTTCTTTTCTCAGCGCTTTTTTCGTCTGCTCAAGCTCACGGTCACGCGATACAATCTCCTCTGATGAAAGCACCTCTAAAAGATGTTCATTCTGCATGGAAGAAAGCCGCTGCTGAGCTTTCCGCAGAGCAGCATCTTTAGACTCAACTTCTTTTGATAAATCTGCCGAGAGTTTACGTAATCTCAAAACCTCTCCTTCGAGTCGAAGCATCTCCAAATCCTTTTCGTCGAATTCCTGAGATTTGATTTCAGAAACAGAGCCGGAATCGGCCGATTCATCTGATAAAACAGCAGACATCCGAACCGGTTTTCCGCGAATGATGCCGGCACGGACAGTATCAACATCAACGCCTTCGGCAGCACGCCGCGAAACATTTTCAAACTTCGGAAGGTATGAGCGGTACGCCATTAATGCAGCCGCCAAAGAGTCACGCTGATGGTCATCAGCGAATGAAAATCCAACGGCCGCGGCATACTTTTCCTTAACTAAGATGTCCTTTTTAGGCTTCCATGAAACAGCCCCAAAGACACGCCGGATTTTCTCAACACCTGCCGGCATCTCAGCCTTGTCTGTTGCAACAAGAACAGGAATCCCCACAGATGAAATCGCCGAAATAAGTTCTGCAGGAGACTGCGCACGCACACTTTCGAGATGCAGCAGTTCGCCTGAAAGAGAAAGGACTGCAACACCCACAGTCGTTCCCGGGTCAACACCGACAATCACAAACGGGTTTTTGCGGGAACGCTCTGAAAAAAGAATCCTGTCGCGTTTTTTCGGCAGAACTGATACCTGCACATCCCCGTATCTGCAGGAAGATACAGGCACCTCGCTGCGGTTTCCGCGAACCTCAAACACAACCCGGCGCACCCCTCCGAAAGCTGCATCTTCAGCAGAGGAATACAAAAGACCGGCGCTTTTAAGTTTATCCTCAATCTCACGAGCTGCAGTTTTTACACCGCCGTGAATCTTTCGCACATAACGGTTCTGACTCCAGCCGCCGCGGCCTAAAGAACGCCCGCGGGAAACCGTAATGACAGTAACACCCTCGAAAGCGAGGACTTCATAGCCGCCGCCGTATAATGCTATAAGAGCCGAAGCACGCGCCTCATCTGCAGGATTGGACTTATCAAGTTTAATATGATATCTGCCTGCAAGAACCGGCAAAGGCGTCATTGAAACGCCGTCTCCTGTCACCTGCACCAGAGCTGTTTCTGCAGGCATCGATGCCATGAAACGGAAAATCCCTGCATCATCTGCTGAAATCTCCTGCAGAGAATCAACCGCTAAAACATCCGGCTTTTCCTGCCTCATAATGCGGAAAAGACGCGGGATAGATACTGAAGCCTCTGTTGACACAACATCCCCGCCGTCAACTTTCACAAGAGAAAATCGCGGATGGACTGATGCACTTCTGATATTTCCCTTGCAGATATCAATACCGAATATACGACTCATGGACTTTTTACGAAAGATACAGCCTCGTCTGTATCAATTTTGAGCTGATATTTTTTCCTGAAAAACTCTGCAACCGTATCTACATCATGGAACAAAGTCGTCTCAGCATTGACATGATTGGGAGAAATCCACTGCGGCCAGTCAATAATCCAGATTCTGCCGTCATCTTCCATGATGTTGTACTCGGAAAGATCTCCGTGAATGTAGCCGAGAGCATATGCCTTCTTTACTTCTAAAAGAATCGACTGCCAGACCTCTTCCGGATGTTCAAGGAGTGAACGGTTCAGATTTACGCCCGGAATATGCGACATGACAATGGTATGGCGGTTTAAATCAATCGGAACGGGAACAGAAACCTTGCCGTTTAAGGCACAAAGCGCCTCATATTCGCGCTCAGCAGATTTTGCAGAAGCAAAAATCCAGGGACAGTGACCTGCACCCGGCATATACTCACGGTTTGTTTTCAGCGTATTAAACGACCGCTGACCAACCTTATGGAACTTCAGAATAACAACACCGAATCCTAATGCCTCATAGATTTCTGACTCTTTTCCGACAGCGATATGAGAGCCAAGCGCAGAAACGGTCTTTTTTACAGACAAAGCAAGAAGAGCAAGCGTGTCATATCCTCCGAATATCAGGGCATACCCTTTGTACGGAACAGAATCAGAACGCACCATGTCTTTTTCTATCAGTTCACCGAGACGGTATTTCAGCTCGGACGCAGAAATATGAACCGCGGCGCGAAGTTCATCTTCTGCAACCCAGCGCGAATGCCGCATCAGACGTTCTATGGCTTTTAGAATACGGATTTCGTATGGATGAAGATTTTTTATATCCTCTGCAGATATACTCATTGATTATACATTGAGGCGCAGAGATAAAATACATTGGGGTTTGCACTGAAAATAAACCACATACAAGTTTACAAACAAATCCGCACGGCGCCGGACAGCACGGCACAAAGTATCCTCAGACAGAATGAATATATCCAAACAAAGACCAATATAATACTGAGAACAATGGACGAATCACCAAACATCTTATGGCTTGCTCAGATTCACAACACTGACATTCCGTCAGTAGGTGGAAAAGGAGCCTCCCTCGGAGAAATGACTAACGTGGGGCTGCCGGTCCCGCCGGCATTTGTCGTCACTGCACAGGCATTCCGCCGTTTCCTGCAGATGACCAAACTCGAAGACACTCTCTTCCCCATGCTTGAATCACTCGATGTCGATGACAATGATGCATTAAATGCAGCATCCGACAAAGCAAAAGCGATGGTCGAGACCGCTGTCATGCCGGAAGTCATCAGAAACGACATCCTCGCATCCTATAAAAAGATGGGAAAAGACATCGTCGTTGCAGTCCGCTCATCCGCAACCGCAGAAGACTTACCCGGCGCATCCTTTGCAGGGCAGCAGGACACCTACTTAAACATCAAAGGCGACGATGATGTAATTGATGCGGTACAGCGCTGCTGGGCATCATTATACACCGCACGCGCCATCTATTACCGTTCAAAGAACGGATTCGATGACCGCACAGTCAACATCGCTGTAGTTGTTCAGCAGCTGGTATTCTCACAAAAAGCCGGCGTAATGTTTTCATCACACCCGATCTCCGGTGCAAAGACTGTCATCATCGAAGGTTCATGGGGACTTGGAGAAGCAATTGTTTCCGGAACAGTATCCCCGGACAACTATGTCTTCGACCGTCAGACCAAGAAAGTCATCAACAAGACCATCGCAGAAAAGTCTGTCGAGATCATCCCGGACGGCATGAAAGGCACTAAAGTCTCTGAAGTTCCGGACGACCGCAAAAACGCACAGGTCTTATCCGAAGAAGACATCAGAAACCTTGCAGAGTTTGCAGTCAAATCCGAAGAGCACTACAAGAACCCGCAGGATATGGAGTGGGGAATGGTTGACGGAAAGATTTACATCTTACAGTCCAGACCGATTACCACAATTAAGAAAGCAAAAGAATCAGGCAGCGCAGAAAAAGCAGACGGCGGCAAACAGATTCTTCAGGGATACGGCGCATCTCCGGGACTTGTCTCCGGAAAAGTCTGTATCGTAATGGATGTCCGCGAAACCTCCAAAGTACAGGAAGGCGACATCATGGTTGCTACCATGACTAACCCGGACATGGTCCCTGCCATGAAGAAAGTTGCAGGCATCATCACCGACGAAGGAGGAATGACCTGCCACGCTGCAATTGTCTCCCGCGAACTGGGAACTCCGGCTGTTGTCGGAACAAAACAGGCAACCAAAATCTTAAAGGACGGACAGATTGTAACCATAGACGGTGAGAAAGGTCTCATCTACGAAGGAAACGTCGCAGCAGCCAAACCTGCAGAAACACAGGCAGCAACAGTTCAGACTGTTGCCTTCCAGGCAGCACCGGTTATTACTGCCACGTATGTCAAGGTCAATGTCTCTATGCCGGAGGCAGCAAAGCGCGCAGCAGCAACCGGAGCAGACGGTGTCGGTCTTTTAAGAATCGAACACTTAATCATCGGATTAAACAAGACACCTTCCTGGTACATCAAGAACAACAAACAGGAAGAGTTCATCGGCGAACTTGAAAAAGGAATCCGCACTGTACTCGATGAGTTCCGCGGAAAGCCGGTC
Organism: Methanocorpusculum sp.; assembly: GCA_029986975.1. Classification (GTDB taxonomy): domain Archaea; phylum Halobacteriota; class Methanomicrobia; order Methanomicrobiales; family Methanocorpusculaceae; genus Methanocorpusculum. The sequence continues at coordinate 11,253 of DALTWR010000001.1, read as the reverse complement.
TGGGTCAGAACAATCGACTCTCCGACTGATGAGTTCCTCAACATGGCAGGCGGAGAAGACGAGCCGCACGAACACAACCCGATGCTTGGATTCAGAGGTCTGCGCCGCGACCTTCGCCAGAAAGAACAGTTCCGCATGCAGGCAGAAGCATTCAAGCGCCTCTGGGAAGCAGGATATGACAACTTAGGTGTCATGTTCCCGTTAGTCCAGCACCCGCGTGAGTTCATCGAGGCAAAAGAGCAGTTCAGAGCATGGGGACTTCCGGTTGATGAAATGGCACTTGGTATCATGGTCGAGATTCCGGCATCTGCTGTTATCATCGATGAGTTCATCAAAGCAGGCATCAAGTTCTGTTCCTTCGGAACAAACGACTTAATCCAGTACACATTAGCCATCGACAGAAACAACGGCATGATTGGAGATATGTATGACCCTGAACACCCGGCAGTAAAGCGCTTAATTGCCAACTGTATCAAGCAGTGCAGAGAAGCAGGTGTCGAGTGTTCTATCTGCGGTCAGGCAGGTTCAGACCCGAAGTTTGTCAAGTGGTTAGTCCAGCAGGGAATCTATAGTGTTTCGTCCAACATAGATGCAATCCCGAAGATTAGAGAGACCGTTGCAAAGACTGAGAGGCAGATGCTTCTTTCACTGGCTCTCAAATAATTTTCTATTTTTTAAACACGTACTTTTAAACACAGCTATCCGGTTTTGAAAGCATCATACAATCTCTTTATCTCTTCTCCGGACATATATTATACATTATGTGTATAGCTGTACCTGCAGAGGTCATTGAAATCCATGACGATAATGTAGCACTCGTTGATTACGGCGAACTGCAGCAGGAAGTCAGAATCGACCTTGTTGATGTAAAGGTCGGAGAATTTGTACTTGTTCACACCGGATTTGCCATCCAGAGACTTTCCCGCGACGAAGGTCTTGAAACCCGTTCCCTCTTTAAAGAGGTGTATGGAGCTATGGGAATGTCGGAAGATGCAATTAAAACCGGCGGAATGTAGAAACCATGCATGAATCAGGCATTGCCTACGACATTTATGCAACCGCAAAACGCGCCGCAGAAGACAACGGTGCGGTTCTGGTAAAAGTCATCCATGTCGATGTCGGCTCGATGGCAATGGTAAATCCGGAGCAGGTTGAGTTCATGTTCGGCACATTCATCGCAGAAGATCCAATCTTCAAGGGAACAAAACTGATGTTTAACACAGTACTCCCGCTCGCAGAATGTGCATGCGGATACAAAGGTCCTGAAATTTTTGTCTGCCCGAACTGCGGAAAGCTTCCGCACATGGTGCAGGGCAAAGAAATCAGAGTTACCAATATCGAGATTGAAACAGACGAAGATACAGCAGAATAAAACAGGTAAACACAATGGTAAAAGATACTGAAGTAAATATGATGCACGGTGCAGGCGGTGAAGTGATGGGAGAACTTCTCCAGACACTTACTGCCTTCAGGAACAACAACGCAGGCGGAATCGGTCTTGAATCCCTTGATGACGGTTCAACGTTTGAAATCGGCGGAAAAACGGTTGTCTTAACAACTGATGGACATGTTGTAAAGCCGCTCTTCTTCCCGGGAGGGGATATCGGACGCATCGCAGTTTCAGGAACTATCAATGATTTATCCGTGATGGGCGCACGCCCCATAGCCTTGACCTGCGGCATGGTCATTGAAGAGGGATTCCCGATTGAAAACCTGAGAAAAATTGTTGCATCCATGGATGAAGCATTGGGCGAGGTCGGCGCATCTGTTATCACCGGCGACACTAAGGTTGTCGAGAAAGGAAGCCTTGACGGCATCGCCATCAATACTGCAGGTGTGGGTGTTGTTGAGCATTATCTTATCCGCGACAAAAACCTCAAAGCAGGCGACAAAATCATTGTCTCAGGAACTATCGGAGACCACGGCATGGCAATTATCACCTACCGTGAAAAGTTCGACTTAGGTGAACAGTTAAAGTCAGATGTTTCTCCTCTCTGGAAGATGATTGAAGGCGCCATAATTGCAGGCGGAGATAATGCAATCCATGCCATGAAAGATCCGACACGCGGAGGATTTGCTGCATGCATCAATGAGATGGCAAGAAAGGCCGGTGTGAAAGTCATCATTCACGAAGAGGATATGCCGATTAGAGAAAGCGTTGCATCCGCAGGAGCACTGCTTGGAATTGATCCGCTGCAGGTCGCAAACGAAGGAAAATGTGTCATGGGTGTTGCCCCTGAAGCAGCAGATGCAGTCCTTGCTGCGCTGAAATCCCACCCCTACGGAAAGAACGCAAAGATTGTAGGAGAAGTCGTTGAGGGGTCCGGTGTTGTTATGCTTACAAGAATCGGAAGCGAGCGTTTCATTGAACCGCCAATGGGCGACCCTGTACCGCGTGTCTGCTGAAAAGGGAATTAATCAATCAATACTTTTTTTTACTGATTTTCACATTTGACTAAGCCGGAAAGAGACCGCATCAGAAAGACTCATGCCAGACTCCTTACCGCCCCATAAAGCATTGCATCAGCAGAAACTGCTTCTCTAATCAGGGGAGAGACAAATTCGACAGAAACTAAATCAACCTCACGCCCAAAAAGCTGCACAAGATAATCATGAAGACCAACAATGTCAGAAAGTCTGCCATGTTCCTCATCAAACCGGTACAGTACATCAACATCAGACTCAGCCGTATCTTCACCGCGGGAGACCGAACCAAAAATACCAAGCGTGTCAACGCCAAAACGACGCTGTATTTCCGGCAGATTTCTCTCCAGTTTACCTAACACGGATTCTCTGATACTGACATACTCAGCCGACATAATATACATGTTAATTTAGTTTAACAGAAGATATTCCTTTTGCAGAAGATAAAAAGAAAAAAGGAGTTTACTGATTCTTAGCTTTCTTATTCGCCATAATCTCCATCACAATTCTGCCGTAAGCAGGTCTTGTGATGATGACACCGATTAAGATACCTAAGATGTTGATAATCGCAAATCCTTTCAGCGTGGATAAATCCATGATGATAAGCGGGAACATAGCGATGATAACCGTTGCTGCAGAGGTAATGATAATAACCAAAGCCCGCTTCAGTCTCTTCAGATAAAGAGCCTTTGCCGGAACTATACCCTCATGAATAACCTCATCAGTAATAATTACCAGCTGGTCAATACCCGTACCCAGAACAGCGATTAATGCTGCGATGGCTGCCAAATCAAGCTGCTGGATAAAGACCGCAATACCTAACAGGATGACAATTTCAGAGATGTTTGTAAGAAGCATCGGGACAACAAGCAGAGGCTCTCTGTAGCGGAGATAGACAAGAACACCGACTGCCACAAGAGCTGCGATAGCAGCGATGACGCAGATAATCTTGAAGTAGTCACCTAAGACTGCAGACGTTGAACCGGAGCCTGCAATCTGGACTTCTACGGGGAGTGCTCCGGCGCGAAGGTGAACTTCAAGCTCTTTTGCCTTTTCATAACCCTCATCACCCATTCCGGTTGATGCGGAAAGGGTATTTACCGGACTCTTGGCTATGGATGCTGCAAGGTCGGAGGATAACGGTGCACTGTAAACCTCTTCGCCATCCAGATACATGTTGATGTTGTGTGCATTCGGATTTTTGGTAGCACCGGTCTCAATACATGCCTGCTGGAATTTAGCAGCTCCTTCATTGCTGAGAGAGAATCCTACACCCCACACACCTGATGTGGTCTTGGACGGATTCTGCACAGAAATAACTGCGTCTCCATAGAGGACATGTTCTGTTTCCTCGCCGGTTGTCTGGATTCTAATCTCGAAAAGACCCTGCTTTCCGACAATCTCCTGTGCCTCCTGCATGTCAACGCCTGCCATTTCAACACGGACATACTGGGCAACGCCGTTTAATCCGGTTAAAATGTTTACCTTGACATCATTGGTACCAAGACTGTTTACTTTGGACTCTAACGTACGCTTGATGGTATCTGCTGTATCTTTTCCGACACCAGCCTCAGTACTTACAAACTTTCCGCCGGCGGCATCAACTGCTGACCTTAGTTCACTTTCGGAGAATTTCTTATCGACTTCGAGTTTATTCCTGTCAACGACATTTACCGTACAGTCAAGTGCTGTTCCAAGATTTTCTGCAATCTTATAGATGTCAGGCGTTTCTTCTATGGTTACAACATCTGCCTGGAACTCAAGCTGAATCCATGAACCGCCTTCGAGGTCAAGACCGAACTGGAGATTCGTTCCCTTGTAGTTATCCGAGAACGGAATAAATATCGCGCATAACGCAGCGACCACAAGAACCAGAGTGACAATCACTCTCGGGTCACGGATGATGGCTGCAAAACCGTGATACTCTTTCTTTTCTTTTTTCTGCATCGGCTGCTTCATCTCTTACCGCCTCTTTTAGTTTTGTTCTTCGGCTGATTCTGCTTATTCTGCCGGGGATTTGCTGTCTTTGCAGGCTGCTTCTCCTCAGACGGCTGAGCCTTTTCTGCAGCCGGTGCTTTTTCCTTCCGGTACTTTGCTTTCGGATCCTTCTTTGCAAGGTAAAGCCGCAATGCGCCCGCGTTAAATGCCCAGGTGAAGACAAAGTCTGAAAGAAGTCCGATTAATAAAACCGCTGAGATGGTATAGAGAGTCTGAACCTGACCGATTAAGGATACGATAAACATCGCAAGGATTGCACAGAACGTCGTAGACGTCATGATGAATCCTGTATGGAAAGCTCCTGTGAACTTCTCCTCGGAATTACCCTGCCGCTTTAAGACCTTAGTGGTCAGAAGAATGTTGCTGTCCACAGAGTATCCGATAAGCATCAGAAGGGCTGCTGTGGTTGCAAGAGAGAGTTCAATACCTGTGATATTCATCACAGCAGCAGTGATGGTGATATCTGCTACAGCAGCAAATACGACAGTAAACGCCGGAATGAGCTTTCTAAAGGCAATGAAGACAACTACTGCCATTCCTATGAATGCAACAAGAATAGCGATTAACGCCTGTGTCTGCAGCGTTGAACCAAACGATGCGCCAATCTGGTCAATGCCCGCATCCGGATATCCTGCAAGGATATACTCGTTAAAGGCAAGCATTGCGGCATTGTCCATCGGTCCGAACTTCAGATAATAACTGCCGCCGACACCGCTGTCGATGGATTTCAGGTCGTAACCTGCAAAGTACGCTTCAATCTGTTCCTGTGTCTGGTCGGAATGGATGGTAACAGCAGTACCGCCGGCAAAATCAATTCCCGGCGTTACCGGCAGACCGCAGGTAGCAAATGAGATAATTACGATAACTAATGCAGCCGCGAAAAAGACGGCGGGAATTCCCATCATCTTTTTCGGGTTGTATTTGTTAATCTCGTATTTGAATTTCATACCATTATACATATTGTCATTCATAGGATATATAGAGATTTAATGAACGAACAAAAATCAGAGATTCAAATAACTCCGGATAAAATCAGTGTCAGGAAAAATTAGGGATTAAATCGTTATTTAATCGTGCTTAATCTCTACAGCATACTCGCCGCGTGTTTTTGGCGCAGCATAATTTAACATGCTGTCATATTTTTCACAGACAAAACCTTCCTTCGGAGCAGGCTGCGGGATTTCAACACCGCATTTGCAGGTCAGGAAATAGTCAAAGAATCTGCGCTTCTCATCATACTCATATTTGTACTCGCCGCGATTATGGCAGGTAAGACAGGGAACAACCATAATTAATCCTTTTCCCGAATAGTACATTAACTTATCTATATTATCCCCGAAGACAAATGAATATCATACACATGGCACATCCCGACCTGACAACCATCCCGCACAATCCGGGCTGTTACTTATATCGTGACAGCAGCGGGACTATCATCTATGTCGGAAAAGCCAAAGATTTGAAGCGCCGTGTCTCATCCTACTTCCAGAAAAAAGACCATGACGCAAAAACGCGCAAACTCGTAGAGACTCTTGTTTCCGTAGAATACATCATCACCAGAACCGATGAAGAGGCATATCTTCTTGAAAACACCCTCATAAAAAAATATCAGCCGAAGTTCAACATCGATTTGCGCGACGCAAAAACCTACGCATACATTGAACTCACGCACGAAGAATTCCCCTGCATAAAAATAGCCAGATCAAAAAAAGGAAAGGGACACTTTTTCGGACCGTTTGTATCTGCGCGGGAACGTGACTATGTCTTATCAGTCGTCAAAAAAACATTTGCCCTTCGTTCCTGCCTGACCATGCCTAAGCGCGCATGCTTAAGATACCATATCGGATACTGCACAGCCCCCTGCATAGGACGTGTTTCTGCTGAAGAGTATCAGAAGCAGTGCAGATATGCTGCAGATGTTCTTAAAGGAAATACCAAAGAACTCATCGCCGAACTGACTGCAGAAATGAATACGCATTCTGCAAAGATGGAGTTTGAAGAAGCCATGCGGATTCGTGACTGTATCGCAGCAGTCGTAAATCTTTCTGAACGGCAGTATGTTGCCCGTAAATCCGAGCACAATGAAGATGTGGTCGCATATCGGGTTTCTGACGGCACGGTTTATCTGATGGTATTCCATGTCCATAAAGGAACTCTTTCGGGCAGAGATGAGTTTATCTTCGAGTACAGCGAGGGATTCTTTGAAGAGTTCCTGCCGAGATACTATGCAGAAACAACAATCCCGCATGAAATCATTGTCGAAGAAGAACAGGATGAAACACTCGCTCTCTATCTCGAAAGTATTGCAGGTCACAAAGTATCTATTATCTCACCAAAGGCAGGGGCGAAGAAGAAACTCTTAGAACTCGCCGGCACAAACATCGAAACGGTACACTTCGGATGCGAACTGAAGGTCTGCGAACTCCAGAATGCTCTTCATATGAGAACAAAACCCGACGTCATTGAGTGTTTTGATATCTCTCACCTCTCAGGTACAGATACTGTTGCCTCGATGGTGCAGTTCCGTAAAGGAAAGCCGGATAAGAAAAACTACCGTCACTATAAAATTAAAACAGTTGAGGGTATCGATGACTTTGCATCAATGCGGGAAGTGGTCGGCAGAAGATATAAGCGGCTCATTGATGAAGAAAAAGAGCTTCCTGACCTTATTGTAATCGATGGCGGAAAAGGACAGCTTTCATCCGCAAAGCAGGTCTTAGACAGCCTCGATTTAGATATTCCCGTCATATCTCTTGCAGAATCCGAAGAAGAGGTCTTTGTCCCCGGCGTTCCCTTCCCGCTTCCTTTCGGAAAAAAGACAAAGGCAAATATGTATCTGCAGGAGATTCGTGACGAAGCTCATCGGTTTGCTATAACGTACAACCGGCTTTTAAGAAGCAAACGTGTTGTCGGAAAGAAGGGGAAGAAGTAATTCTTTCACACAACAAAAAAGCAGAATCAAAATTATCAACAGAGCATACGCTCATTCTTAGTCCGGATAATTCAGTAAAATAAGGGGATTGAACCTGAAATTTCAGTTGATATTGTCGATGTTGTATCCCCTGTTGGTTAAAAGTTCCTTGACTCTGTCCCGATGGTTACCCTGGAGCTCAATCGAGTTTTCCTTGATTGTTCCTCCGCAGGCGAGTCTTCCTTTGAGATACTTTGACAAGTCCTCAAGGTCAATTTCATACGGATCAAGTCCGTCAACAACGGTAACTTCTTTTCCGTATCTTCTTTTGCTCACTTTCACACTGATACGCTGCTGCTCTTTAGCGACTTCTTCGCAGATGCAGAGCTCTAAGGGTAAACCACATTTAGGGCAGATGCCACTGTTCATTGCACTAATAATCTTGAACTCGCGGATTTAAAAAAGTGTGGTTAAAATGAGCCTTAAGGAAGCCATATTTCCTGCCGGATGAGGAAACATCGCGGATTTTTACATCCGCATCAGCCTTTGAAGTTATAGAAATAGTTGGAAATCTTCTCATCTTTAGAGACCGCATCACGTTCCTCTTTTGATAAGACCATGTCGCGTTCCCTGCTCTGAACTGCAGGACAGAAACGGCAGAGAGATGCATCATTATCTCCCCACGCATCTTTTACCGGACAGTAGTACACCCCGTCATACCACTCAACCTCAAGCCCTCCCGGAAAAGGCATTCCAACCGGGTGCGGCGGAATCTCCTCAATAAACAGGGAATAGGCAGCTATGAGATATTTCAGCCCTGCAAGCCTTCCGTTTTCTTTCGAAGACTCCTTCTTTGCAAAAGAGGCGTATTCGCGCCAGAGTTTCGGGAGTTTTTCTTTCTCATGGACTTTATCAAGAACAGCTGTTGAGAGGCGGTTGTATCCGTCTGTTATCTGAATCCGCGCGAATCGTTCCAACCGTTTGCGGTACTCTGCAGGGAGATGTTTTATCTTTGCATCGTAGTGAATCATCATGATGTCAAGGTCGTCTGATGTATATCGCTGTGCGCTGCTCTGAAGAGCCGCTAATAAGTCTCCTTTCGTTTTCTGCCGCTGAAGATGTGTCCAGTCAGCTGCAGAGTCCGCACCTTTGTCACTCCGGTTCCAGAAACGCATACAGATAGTATTGATGTATGTCCGGCTGTTATAAGATACTTACGCTCGCCAAAGAGAAATTAAGATAGGAAATCAGAACAAATACTATTCTAACGAATGATTATCGAAGTACTGACAACCATCGGGATGGTGTTTCTCTGGGCACTCTGGATTATGCTTCCTGCTTATATCCCGAATCCTGCGGCAGCTCTTTTAGGCGGCGGAACTCCTATTGATTTTGGAAAATGCGCCAAAGACGGCAGAAGAATTTTCGGAGACGGTAAAACGTGGCGCGGACTTATCGGCGGCATTATTGTAGGTATTATCTTCGGCGGCATTCAGATATGGGCACGCTGGTTCTTCCATCTCGATTTTCTGCCGGAACTTACCTGGGTTACGGTAATCTGCCTTTCCGTCGGTGCACTCTTAGGAGATTTGATTAAAAGTTACTTTAAACGCAGATTGGGAAAAGACCGCGGGGCAAAATGGCCGGTTGCAGATATGTATGATATGGTTGTCGGCTCTCTTGGTCTGATGACAATTGTGCTTCTCATCACGGGAAACATTGGCTGGTTCCAGACGGTGTTCAGCGCGTTTTCAAGCGGCATTGTCATTGATATGGGATGGGGCGGGGCACTCGCGGCTGTTCTTATTGCGATATGTATCCTGTCTCCTTTGATGCACAGGAGCGCAAATATCATCGGATATATGTTCAAATTAAAAGATGTACCCTGGTAACAGGATTATATCAATCTGTTTTTGAAAAGAGACTTTAAAAAAAATATTATGACCCCTCACAGCGGGTATCATATTTGTCATTTAACACATTTTCTTCGACTACGCATCCTTCATCAATGATAACATCAGGCCAGATACGTGTGCCTGAGTGAACGGTAATACCGCCGCGGAGAACACAGCGGGGACCGATAACTGTGTTGTGCTCGATGGAACAGTTGTCTCCTATGGTGGTGTTGATATCGACAATCGAGCCTGAAATCGTAGAGTTTGCACCGATAACCGCACCGTTATAGATTGAAGAGGAGAAGATTTTTGCATTGTTTTTGACAATACAGTTGTCTCCGATACTGGTGTATGGACCGATTAACACATTTTCTCCGATGACAACCCCGTTTCCGAAGAGAACCGGACCTACAACACGGCTTCCTGCGCCAAGGTTAATGCCGTCTCCGAAAGAGACCGGACCTGTGATATGTGCGTCTTTGATGTTTACGCTTCCAAGCATGCTGGATGAAACATTTTCCTGCAGCTTCCATTTCTCAGCGGCGCGAAGCATCGCAGGATTTCCGACATCTGTCCAGTTTCCGTGAGCCAGCCAGCCGTTAATCTGAAGACCGCGCTGCATCATAAGGGGGAATAAGTCTTTTGCAAAGTCGAACTTGGTGTTTTCCGGAATCATCTGGAAGATTGCCGGGTCACAGACGTAAATACCTGTGCTTGCGAGGTTCGAGAAGATCTCTCCCGGATGCGGTTTTTCTTTGAACCGGTGAATACGGAGATTTGCATCGAGTTCTGCGATACCAAACTCACGCGGATCTTCGATGCTCATAAGACCGATGGAGACCATCGCAGATGAGTTCATGTGTGCACGGTAGAACTCAAGCAGGTTTAAATCAGTCATGTGGTCGCCTCCAACAACAAGGAACGGTGCATCTTCGAGGAATTTTTGCGCATTCTTAACAGAACCTGCGGTACCAAGTTTCGTCTCTTCAGAGACGTATGTAATGTTTGCGCCGTAAAGAGAGCCGTCTCCTAAAGCTTTCTGGATGTCGTCTCCCAGATATCCGATAGTAATTACAATATCAGTAAATCCGAGATTTGCGAGGTGCATCACCAGATGTACAATCGACGGGCGGTTTGCTATAGGGATACAGGGCTTAGGGCGCTCAAAGGTTAAGGGGCGAAGACGTGTTCCTTCTCCGCCGCACATGATACAGGCTTTCATGGTTAGTATCTATTGGTTTAATCTGAAAGATTATCTTTTTTCCTCTAAGGACATTATCTTCTTCTGAGTTTGTCCTGTTCAACGAGGTATTCTGCAAGCAGGCGCGGGATGGGCGCTGTCATGCAGTGCCAGTTCGGCGTTCCGTTGACTTCAAGACAGGTGTAGCCGCCGTCTTCGAGCGGGAGCAGGTCAACGCCGCAGTAGTCTGCCTCGACGGCACGTGCTGCTGCTTCTGCTGCTTCTGCCATCTCTTTTGGAATCTCGATTGCGGTGCCGCATCCTCCCTGATGGATGTTGTGCGTTAAGTGGTCAGAGACGCGCTGGATAGCGCCGACTGCTTTGTTTCCGATTACAAAGATACGAAAGTCCCTGTCATTTTTCACATATTCCTGCACATAGTACGGCGGCTCTTCAGTGATTTCATCTGCGGAATGGAACATATAGATGCCGTTTCCGTCAAATCCATAGACAGGCTTGTAAACCGCACGTCCGCCGTGTGCATCGGCAAATTTCTGCACGACTGCTTTGTCATTGGTAAAGCAGGTTGCAGGGCTTGGGGCTCCGATGTTAAAGAGGCGGGCAGTTGTTACCACTTTGCTTGCGCAGGTTGCGATGGCTTTTGTGGAGTTTATCACACGGTTTTCCATCTCTAAAGCCTGCAGAAGTTCGAACTGAACGCCGTCCTGTTTGATGCCGCATGCCCAGATGATTGCATCTTCTACCGGCAGGTTGAACGGATCTACTGAGGAGAGGTCAAGGAGTTTGTACGGTTCTCCCATCTTTGTTAATGCATCCATCACCAT
>DALTWR010000102.1 GCA_029986975.1 Methanocorpusculum sp. | reverse complement strand
ATACAGAACTTAGTTTCAGAGAAAAGTACAGAACTTGGTTTCAAAGTAAAGTACGGAACTTAGTTTCAAAGTAAAGAACAGAACTTAGTTTCAAAGTAATTCTCCTTCAAAAAAACACTTTATCCCCTCCACTGTTCCACTCGCAATCAAGGGGTTTCCCTCTTCCCTCTCCAAACTCTTTTTCCCTTTATATCAACTCTCATAAATCATGTATTTCTTTTCCACTCTCCACTCGCAATGAACCCCTTTCTCCACTTGAAACAGCACTATATTATTATGGAAATAAAACCAATCTGAATAAAGCATGTCAGATGAACAACCTATAACAGAAAACTCTTCCTTGGAACAGGGAGCTGCTTTCCAAAACCAGGATTCGCAAAATCGGGATTCACAGGCAGAGAAAGTACAAGAATCTGAATCTTCTTCTCTATCTCTTTCTCTTTCTCCTTCATCCCCTCATCCCTCATCAGAATCCGTCCTGGAATCTCAATCTCCTTCAATTCCCTCAGAGTCTTTATCTTCTTCACCAGATTCTGTTTCAGCATCATCCGTTCAACCAGAACTGCCGAAGCAGCCGGAACCATCTGAAAAGTCTGAAGGGTCTGAAAAATCAGAACCGTTAGAACATCTGGAACATCTGGAACATCCGGAACTGTCAAAGACTTCAAATCAGAATTTGAATCAGAACCAAAATCAGAATCCGGAACCCAAATCCGAACCGGGTGAACAAACATCACCCATACAGGAAAACAAAAAAGAAGAAAACAAAACTGACGGAGAACAGCCGCAGCAGAAGTCCTCAGGACTCTTTGCAAAATACATCACCCAGAATAAAATCTTCCGGAACCGTGAAGTCTTGCGGCACAGCTATAACCCAAGAGAACTCCCGCACAGAGATGAACAGATTGACTCAATCGCTGAAATCTTAGCCCCGGCTCTTCAGGGAGCAACTCCTTCGAATATCTTAATCTACGGAAAAACCGGAACCGGAAAAACTGCAACCGTTAAATACGTCGGCGGAGAACTCGAAAATGAAAGTTCAGAATTTACCCCGTGCCGTCTTGTTCACTTAAACTGTGAAACCATCGACACCCAGTACCGTGTCTTAGCACAGATTGCAAACTACATAAGCGGCGTTGAAACAAAACCGAGCGACCGCCTGAAAAACACTATTCCCCCAACCGGATGGCATACTGATCAGGTATATTCTGAACTGAAAAATATCCTGGAACAGGCAGGAGGATTACAGATTATTGTTCTTGACGAAATCGATAAACTTGTCAAGAAAAGCGGAGATGACACCTTATACAGCCTTACCAGAATTAACAGTGATTTAGTTAAGTCAAGGGTCTGCATTATAGGAATCTCAAACGATTTGACATTCAAAGACTTCCTTGACCCCCGTGTCTTATCATCTCTTTCCGAAGAAGAACTGGTGTTTCCGCCGTACAACGCAGACCAGCTTCGTGATATCTTATGTCAGCGTGCAAAAACTGCATTCCTTGAAGGAGCAGTACCTGATGAAGTCATCTCTCTTTGCGCTGCACGCGCAGCTCAGGAGCATGGCGATGCAAGAAGAGCACTTGATCTCCTTCGTGTCTCAGGCGAACTCGCAGAACGTGAAGGTGTTTCCCGTGTAGAAGAACGCCACGTTGCAGCAGCTCAGGAAAATATCGAAACGGATACCATGAGTGAGTGTGTCAGAACACTTCCGGTACAGAGCAAAATTGTCTTAAGTTCAATGCTTCTTCTGGCAGGTTCAGGACAGAAGGTCTTTACAACCAGTCAGGTAATCGGCATCTATCACAATCTGGTACAGGAACTTGACACCGAGCCGTTAAGCCATCGCCGTGTTTCGGATTTGATTAATGATTTAACCATGCTCGGTATTGTTGCATCCCGCGTTGTGTCTCGCGGAAGATATGGAAGAACGACTGAAATCTACTTTATGAATCCGACAAACGAAATCAGAAAAGTAATTATGAACGAACCGCGTTTTACTGAATGCGCTTTATTAGAACCATTAATGAGGTAAATTAGTGAGGTAATTATCATGGATGAAAAAGATACGATTATTTTACAGGAACTGCAGAAGAACAGCCGCATTGCATCAGAAGACTTAGGATGCATGCTCGAAATATCAGCCGCAGAGGTTGAATCACGCATTGCCGCATTAAAAGATGCAGGCATTCTTCGCAGCTGCACAGCAGTTATTGACTACTCTGTCTTGGGAGATGACAATGTCATGGTTGTTTTATCTCTCAAAGTCTCTCCGGAAAAAGGTCTTGGCTACGACGGAATCGCAGAAAAAATCTCCCGCTTCCCGGAAGTTGAAAGCATTCATCTGTTAACCGGAACATACGATTTTCAGGTAACAATCCATGGGAAGACCATGACCGAGGTCTCCCGCTTTGTCGCAGAACAGATTGCATCTCTCGACGGTGTCAAAGAGACCATGACGCAGATTATTATGCGTACATATAAAGAACAGGGCGTTCCCATGATTCGTTCAGGTAACCGCGACCGTCAGCTCATTGGCTTCTGAGGCGGATAATGCGTAACTTTGTATCAGATATTGCAGCATCCATTCCCCCGTCCGGAATCCGCAAGTTCTTTGACCTCGTTCTTACGATGGACAGCGATGAAGTTATCAGTCTTGGTGTAGGTGAGCCGGACTTTGATACGCCGTATTCTATCTCCAAGGCAGCTATTACTTCCATTGAAAAAGGCATGACGATGTACACGGCAAACAGAGGTCTTGCAAGCCTTTGTTCGCTTCTTTCCGAGGATTTAAAGAGCCGGTACGGGCTTTCGTATGACCCGACATCGGAACTTATCTTTACCGCGGGAGTTTCTGAAGCATTTGATGTTGCTGTCCGCACGGTAGTAAATCCGGGTGATGAGGTTTTAGTTGTTGACCCGTGTTTTGTTTCATATCAGCCTGAAGTCTTAATGGCAGGCGGAAAACCTGTTCCTCTTGCGTGTAAAGCAGAAGACCAGTTTAAGATAACGCCTGATTCGCTGATGGAAACTATTACGCCGAAGAGTAAAGTTCTGATTATGAACTTCCCGAATAATCCTACGGGAGGCATCATGACAAAAGACGACTTGAAAGCCATCGCTGATATTGTCATTGACCATGACCTTCTTATCATCTCGGATGAGGTTTATTCAGAACTCACGTATGATGGAAAACACACGGCGACTGCATCTGTTGACGGACTTTTCGAGCGGACGATTACGTTAAACGGATTTTCAAAGGCATATGCAATGACCGGCTGGCGTCTGGGATATCTTTGCGCTCCTAAAGAGATTTGCAGTGCGGCATTAAAGATTCATCAGTATGTGATGATGTCAGCTCCTACTGCCTCACAGTTTGCAGCCATTGAAGCGCTGAAGTCAGGTGAAGAGGCAAAGAACGCGACGGTTTCCGAGTACCGCATCAGAAGAAATCTCTTTGTCAAGGGATTAAACGATATTGGTCTTCCCTGTCATCTTCCGCAGGGAGCGTTTTATGCGTTCCCGTCGATTGAACCCACAGGGCTGTCAGATACCGAGTTTGCCGAGCGGCTCTTAAAAGAACAGCAGGTTGCAGTTGTGCCGGGTTCAGCATTCGGACCTTCGGGCGCAGGACATGTAAGAACCTGTTATGCGGTTGAGAGAAACAAACTCATGACCGCGGTAAAACGTATCGGAGAATTTGTTGACTCTCTTTAACTTCTTCTCCCCCCTTTATAAAAATGGATAAGCGCCTTATTGTTCAGAGATTCCTTGACGCAGGACTGCTGGTTCACCCTGATGTAGTTAACTATGTCGCAGAGAGCAGCAGCTCAGGCGTTATCGAAGGAATCCTGAACTCTCTTCCGCACGGGCTTTCCGTTGTAACGCCTAAAGATGTTTTAGGGATGGTTCAGCTGCGTACTGATAAACTTGCCGTAGGACCGTCTCCGTTGCCGGAAATTCTTTGCGGACGCGAAAACAGTTCAGTTCCTCTTCCTGAGCCGGAGATGTCGAACAGAATTTTCCGCGACCGTTTTGATACGCTTTCGCGGATGATGAAGGGAAGAGTTTCTCCCATACCGATTGAGGCATTGGTACGTCAGGGTTCCCGGTATCAGGATATGGAAGTGGGCGTCTGCGGCACGGTGTTTTCGATAAATACCACACCGAAAGGAAACCGTGTTGTTGAGATTGAAGATCCGACGGGTGTTATCAAAGTTCTCTTCAATAAAAGCCGCGAAGGATTTGCTGAGGCGGAATAAATTATTCCCGATGAAGTAATCGGCGTGAAAGGAAAACTTGCCCCTCCAAGTCCAGGCGGCATGTCAAGCTCGATGCTTTTTGCGGATACCCTCATCCGCCCTGATATTCCG
>DALTWR010000101.1 GCA_029986975.1 Methanocorpusculum sp. | reverse complement strand
CAACGGCGTTACTCGGATTATGTATCGGTATTATGACACTGATTCTTTCATGGACTGTGCCGAATATCATCGTCAGGAAAAAAGAAGAGGAAAAGGCAGTTCTGGCTGAGTAAAGGGATTAGCAGCTGCTGAGGATAAATTCAGTTATTCGAAATTTTCGAATAACTGCTTCTGACAAACTGATAAGACAACTCTATCACTATATAAACCCCATTCAAAATCAAAAAACGCCGCAACAGAAACCCGTTTCCAAAACGAACCGGAAATAAATCCCGGATTCCTAATCTCAAACACGGACACTATATAAACCTCTGATAAAAAGTATTATCATCCGTCATATCAAATTATATAAAGATGGTTAATACATACCCCACTCTGAAGATTGAAAATATCGTCGCATCCGGAGTAATTGCAGACGAAATCAATCTCGCAGAAATATCCAGCAAAATTGAGGGATGCGAACTTAACACTAAGCGTTTCCCCGGTGCAGTATTCAGAATCGAAGAACCGCGTATGGCATCATTAATTTTCTCCTCCGGAAAAGTCGTCCTTACTGGAATCAGAAACGAGGGGTCCCTTGACGAAGGATTAGTCAAAGTCTTAACATCCCTCAAAGATGCAGGCGTCAAACTCTTAGATAAACCGGAAGTTGCAGTCACCAACATCGTCTGTTCTTACGATATCGGAAAATTCATCAACTTAAACAGAATCGTCGCCAAACTCTCTCTCGAAGCAATCGAGTACGAACCTGAACAGTTCCCCGGTCTTGTCTACAGAATCAAAGACCCCAAGATTGTTGCCCTTCTCTTCTCCTCCGGAAAGATTATCTTAACCGGCGGAAAGAACTTAGATGACGTAAGACGCGGTCTCGACGTTCTTGAAGCAAGCATCAAAGACATCGTCGACAACCAGAAATAACCTTTTTTTCAATGAACCTGTTAACCGAAGAGGAAGGAAAGTACGCAGTCGATGCGGCAGTATCCTTCGTTTTAGAAGCAGTTACCGGCAAAAAAGCAGCGTACAGTATGCCCCCTGCCGTATTCAGCGAACCGCGAGGGGTTTTTGTAACGCTGAACAGCAGCGGGGCTTTGCGCGGCTGCATCGGATATCCGTATCCATCAATTCCGCTTATCAACGCACTAAAAGACGCCGCATATCAGGCGGCGTGTGCCGACCCGCGGTTTTATCCGGTCGGGGCGAATGAACTCGAAACCCTCGACATCGAGGTAACAGTGTTAGCCCCGCCAAAGACACTGGAAGTGCCGGCACATGAACGCCCGAACCGCATAGAAATCGGAAAACACGGGCTGATTGCAGAATATCGCGGATACCGCGGTCTTCTTCTTCCACAGGTTGCCGTTGAATGGGAATGGAATGCAGAAGAATTTTTAGATCAGACCTGCATCAAAGCAGGACTTCCGCCTAAAACATGGGAATCTGAGACCTGCACCATCCAGACCTTTGAAGGACAAATATTTACGAGAACTAAGCCATGGCAGTTACATTTGAAGTAATTCATAAAGATATAGCGGGACGAATCGGAAAACTCAAAGCAGGCGAGCGTCAGCTGCGTACTCCTGCACTTCTTCCGGTCGTAAACCCGCATCTCCAGATAATACCTCCGGCGGAGATGAAAAAAATGGGCGTTGAAGGAATTATTACTAACGCCTACATCTTCTCGAAAAGCAAAGAGTTCAGAGAACAGGCAGAAACCCGCGGTCTCCATGATGTCTTAGGCTTCGACGGACTTATCATGACCGACTCCGGCTCGTTTCAGATGATGGTGTACGGAAGTGTCGATATCACCAACGAAGAAACACTTTCCTTCCAGAAAAAAATCGGAAGCGACATCTGGGTGCCGTTAGATATTCCGACTCTTCCCGACGAAGCGCGTGAAGATGTTGAACGCGAGATGGATATCACCTGGGAGAGGCTGAAAGAGGCAAAACGCATCTTCGGCGAAGACGCGCCTCTGGCGTGTCCCGTTCAGGGGGCAACCTTCGGAGATCTCCGCGAAAAAGCAGGACGCCGTGCAGCAGAACTCGGATACACATACTGCCCTGTTGG
This sequence comes from Methanocorpusculum sp., assembly GCA_029986975.1. Lineage (GTDB taxonomy): Archaea > Halobacteriota > Methanomicrobia > Methanomicrobiales > Methanocorpusculaceae > Methanocorpusculum. The sequence goes on along the minus strand of DALTWR010000101.1, from coordinate 2,379 downwards.
AGCTGTTGTTCCTTTAATGGAGGCATACCGCTACCGTGACTTGGTCGATGTCATCATCAACGCGAAAAAAGGTCTCGCCCCGGGCGCGTGTGTGCATCTTTTCGGCGCAGGACACCCCTCGATGTTCGCTTTGGCAGCCGCATGCGGATGCGATGTTTTTGATTCAGCCGCATACGCCCTCTATGCAAAAGACGGACGCTACATAACGCCATCAGGCACGCTCCACCTCGATGAAATGACAGAACTTCCCTGCGCTTGTCCGGTCTGCAGAAGTCATACCGCTGAAGAACTGAAAAAATCCCCGGACCGCCAGAAACTCTTAGCTCAGCATAACCTTGCAGTAACTATGGCTGAAATATCAAGAGTCCGCGCTGCAATCGCCGAAGGGACGCTTATGGAGTTAGTTGACGAGCGCTGCAGAGCACATCCGAAACTCTTAGACGGATACAGGAGAATGCTTGAACGCATGCCCGAACTTGCGAAGTTCGACTGTGCAACCAAACGCCGCTTCTTCTACCGCGGCTCAGAGTCATGTCTTCGCCCTGAAGTTTCCCGGTACCACAAAATGATTTCCCGCATCGAACTCTCTGATGAAATCTTAGTCGCTGCAGGAGGTCCGATTCCCTCCCGCTTTAATGAGGTCATCGAGTTTAAACCGCCGTTCGGTCCTCTTCCATACGAACTTGCCGAGACATTTCCGGCAGGTTTTGCCGAAGTTCCGGCATGGGATGAGGTTATGATGGAGTACGGCATAAAAGGCCTCAAAGGTCTGCTTGAGACAAATCCGCAGACGAAAGTCACCATCTCAACCACTGAACAATGGGCTGATACCTTCCGCAAAGCATTCCCGGAGGCAGAAATCTTTACATGACGGTCTTTGATGTACGAAAACATGATTTTCTCGCACGGATAGGAAACCTGAGAATCAGTGAAGACACAGTCATCTCAACGCCCGCTGTCTGTGAGACAGAAGAACTCTTTCCCTCCTTAAAGAAAAGGGCATTCTCTAATATGCCGTTATCCGCCCCGGCGTCCGACGCGGAAAAATACGTCGTCGCAGGTGAAGAGCCGTCAGCAGTTCATCCGAAGACTGACGCCTCAGCGGACGCTTCAGTGTATCTGTTTGCAAACTGGAACAACACTCTTGATGACTCAAAGCGGTTTTTGGAGACCTACGAAGAAATCTTTGCAAAAATCAGACCTGACGCGGCACGTTATGCACCAGCCTCTGCCCTTCCTTCAAATGCCGCGATGCTCATCTACTGCGGATTTGATTTGTTCGATTACACTGCTGTTGACCTCGCATCAGTGCAGGGAAAATTCTGTCTTCCCGAAGGCGAGTTCGATGCCTCATGGATGGACAAGAGTGTCTGCTGCTGCGAAGGATGTAAAAATCATGATTTAAAACTCCACAACAGATTAGCCCTCGAACGCGAAATTGCCGCAGCTCATCTCTGGATAGAACGCGGGCAGATGCGTGAGTTTGTGGAAAACAGGTGCCGGCTTCACGCGCCTCAGGTTGAACTCTTACGCAGAATCGACAAAAGCGAAGCATTCGATGCAGCCCTTCCGGCTGTGAGAAGTTCACGCTTTATGGCAAATGCAGGTGAATCCATCTACCGCCGCGAAATTGACCTCTTTGAAGAGCGGCTGACAACCCGCTATCATCCGCCGCGAAACGATGTCTGCGTTCTTCTTCCGTGTGCCTCAAGAAAACCGTACTCGCTTTCCCGGTCTCACCAGATGTTTGTACGAGTCGTTGATTCACGGGCACATGAAGTAATTGTTACATCTCCTCTGGGCATTGTTCCGCGTGAGTTGGAACTCGTCTATCCGGCAGGTCATTATGATGTTCCCGTGACCGGATTCTGGGACGCCGAAGAACAGCGTGTGTTAATCAAACGGGTTTCTGCATACCTTGAGGCGCACAAGTACGAGCGCATCATCTGCCACTTAGACGGCGGCGCAAAAGAAGTTGTCCTTGCCGCTGCAAAAGCTTTGAACATCCCGCTTGAAATCACCTGTAATGATGAGCGGCCTCTCTCTCAGGAGTCGCTTCGGGCACTGAACAGCGCTCTCGAAGGCTCACGCAGGATGAAAAATGATTTCATCCATGGAACACTTCTCTGGCAGTTCGGCTGCGAAGTTGATACCAAAGGTCTGGTTGTAAAAGGCAGGTATCCGCAGGTCAAAGTTCTTTTAAAGAAGCAGCAGCTGTTTACAACAGACCCTGCAACAGGACTTATCCGTCCGACTCACGAAGGCTGGGAACGGATTTCCGGCTACAGAATTACCATATCACCCGGCTTTATTCCACAGGGGGACATCTTAGCGCCGGGTGTTGCCGAGTGTGATTCACGTATCCGTGAAGGGGATGAG
>DALTWR010000100.1 GCA_029986975.1 Methanocorpusculum sp. | reverse complement strand
TGCCGAAAACGTATTGTAATGCATCGGAATAATCAATGGAGCCGCGATAAGTTCTGCTGCCATCATCGCTTCTTCCGGACCCATCGTGTAACAGCCGCCAGCCGGAAGAAGAGCTACATCCGGATGATAGAGCGCACGGATAAGCTTCATATCCGAGAAAAGCCCTGTGTCTCCTGCGTGATAAATGGTTACTCCGTCCATCCTGATAATAAATCCGCAGGGTTCACCCATATAGACTGGTATACCATTTTCCATCAGAGAACTGGAGTGTTCAGCATGGACCATTGTAATGGAAACATCGCCCTCATTAACCGTACCTCCAAGATTCATACCAACCGCATCAACGCCGCGGGAAGAAAGCCATGTCGCAAGTTCATGAATCGCATAGACACGTTTGAACTTTTCCGGATGATTTCCCATATGGTCACTGTGCGCATGAGTTAGAAGAACAATATCAGCATCAATATCTTCACCGAGCGGCATCGGGTCAATAACTATCTTTTTCGAGCCGGTGAAGATAAAACAGGAGTGTCCGACGTAACGAATATTCATGAGAATACATCTGTGCGAAACAAGATAAATATTGCGTTTGATAACCAGAAAAATAAGTGGCTGTTTCGTTTTCACGAAACAGATTTGATGAACTTAGAAGGTCTTTAAGGTACCATCAATGACGAGCTTGGTAATGTCAGTGATGTTTTCTAAGCGGTGGTTTACAATCTCTTCAACCTCGTCTGCGAAGTCCTTGAAGTAGTAGCCGCGCTTCGGGATGCACTGGACACTTGCAACGTGCGGATAGTCGATTGCGTGACCAATCTGGGAAAGAAGTCTGACGTAGAGTTCATCAATTCCTTCAACCTTCTGAGAACACTCTTTTGCAATCTCGGTTGCTAAGAGGTTGTAAATCTTTCCGATGTGGTTAATCGGGTTCTTTCCGGAGGTTGCCTCCATGGACATCGGTCTGTTCGGCGTGATTAATCCATTGCAGCGGTTTCCTCTTCCGACTGAACCGTCGTCGCCCATCTCTGCTGAAGTTCCGTTTACCGTAAGGAAGATAGACTGGCGGTTCTTCTTGATGACATCTGCAGTGTTTACGGCAATCTTAATCTTACGTCCGGTGTACTGCTTTGCGACCTTAGTGAACTCTTCAACCATCTTTTCTTTGGTCTCGACATAGTCATCGATACTTGAGCAGTAGCGGTCAACCATTGCAGCTGCAACGGTGATGTTGATGGTGTTGATATGACGCATTCCCATGAGCTTGATATCATAACCTAATGCCGGGTGCTTCGGTCTGAACTCTTCTGCGATGTACTTGTCTAAGGCAAGAATGATTTCTTCGGTCTGAGAGAACGGTGCGTGACCGACACCGAAGGAGGTATCGTTTGCTCTCGGAATTACGGTGTGTCCCTTTCTGGTGTTGAAAACATCCTGAAGGTCAGTAGAACCAGTTCCCATTCTGCAGTCGACGATAACATCAGTGTCCATGTTGAAGGTCGGAATGGTCTCATGTAAGTAGTCACGGGCTGCTTTAACTGCAATTGCATCGGTTGCGAAGGTCTTACCTCCGAATGTACGGGTTGCACGTCCGGTTAAAAGGAAGTAAATCGGTTTGATGATTTTTCCGCCGCCGAGTGCCGGTGCTGATTCACCTGCAATGACCTCGCCCTGGTCAGTGTTGTGGTGAAGAACGTTTCCGTCACATTCCTCGATATATTCCTTACAAAGTGCACGGGAAATTGCTTCTGCAACACCGTCAGCTAAACTGTCCGGATGTCCGATACACTTGCGCTCGACAAGTTCGACACGCTGTTTCTCAATCGGCGTCTGCTTAAGGGCAGATACGTTGATATTTCTCTTCATTTTCAATCACTTTACAATAATTTGATTTTTTAATATATAAACATGCCGTATGGTTTTTCGGCAAAAGATTGAGTTGGGATAAAAAGATGTCTATCATTTTCCTGATGCAGCGGGAAAAAAAGAAGAAAATCCTGAATACAGAACATATCTAATATGTTATCATGAATATCCCCGAACTTTTAGCACCGGCAGGATCTCCGGAAGCGCTGCGGGCAGCCGTTTACGCCGGGGCTGATGCAGTATATCTCGGCGGAAAGCTTTTCGGCGCACGTGCGTATGCGGCAAATTTTGAAAAGAAACAGATAGAAGATGCGATTTTCTTTGCTCACAGTCACGGCGTAAAAGTTTATGTCACCGTAAATACCCTTCTTCGTGATGCTGATTTAGCATCAGTTGCCGAATATCTCAGATTTTTATCAGATGCAGACGCAGATGCAGTTCTGGTTCAGGATGCAGGACTTTTGTCTCTTGCCCGCGAAGTTGTTCCTGATTTGCCGATTCACGCAAGTACACAGATGACCATAACCAACGCAGCAGGCGTTGAATTCGCTGCAGCGCACGGTATTTCACGGATTGTCCTTGCACGCGAAACCGTACTCGACGATGTTAAATCCCTCTGCCGCGCTGCTGCAGAACACAATATCGGCATCGAAATATTTGTACACGGCGCACTTTGCTACTGCTACTCAGGTCAGTGTCTTTTCTCATCAGCTATTGGGGGAAGAAGCGGAAATAACGGCATGTGCGCACAGCCGTGCAGAAAACCCTATTCTCTTTTAGCGGATGGAAACACAGTCCCAACAAAGGGAGATTATATTCTAAGTCCGAAAGACATCTGTTTATATCCTCACTTGCAGGAAGTCTGTGAAAGCGGTGTGGCGGCTCTTAAAATCGAAGGACGGATGAAAGCGCCTGAGTATGTCGCTGTTGTTACCTCGATTTACCGCAAAGCTCTCGACGCTGTTGCGGCGGGCGCATTTGAACCAAGCAATGAGGATATGGATAACCTTGCGTTTGCCTTCAACCGCGGATTTACACCCGGATACTTAATGGGCAAAAAATCCTCGATTATGAACTATGAAAAACCGAACAACCGCGGTGTTTATTCCGGCTCGGTTTCCGGAATCGATACAAAGCGCGGCAAGGTGGTTGTAAAAATCGAAGGACCGGTGCCGAACACCGGAGATGGTCTGGTCTTTAAGTTCGCCGGACGCGACATCGGGTTTGCCTTAAACAAAGAGCCGTATATCTTCCCCGAAGGTGACGCTTTCAAGATTCCGGCCCCAGAGGATGTTGTTGTCGGAAGCGAACTCTGGATCACCAACCGGTTAAAAACAGCGCATCTTGCATCTGCAGTTCTTTCAAAACCGCCTGCAGGTAAGATTCCTTTGGATATTGTTGTCGGGGTTGATGCTGATAGAAGGCTTGTCATTCTCGGAAACGGGAAGAAAGCGGTTTCCTCGCTGCCGCTTATGGAGGCAAAGTCAAAGCCGGTTACCTGTGACGCTGTTGAGCAGCAGATGAGAAAGACCGGCGGCACACCGTTTGTTATCCGTTCGATGCAGATGGAATACGACGGCAAAGGATTCATTCCGATGGGCATTATTGCCGACCTCAGACGTACCTTCCTTGAGGAATGTGCGAAAACCCTGACGGAAAAACGTGTCAGAATGACACGTGAAACGCCGGTAAAAGAGACTGGTATCTTTGCACCGACAGAGCCGGAAATTTTTGTCTACACGGATTCAGTCAGCTGTGCAAAAACAGCCCACTCTGCAGGCGCTTCGGTTATCTTTGAAGGATTCGAGGAAATCTATGACATCCCTGTCATCTACAAGCTTCCGCGGATTATCTCCGAACACAATCTGATGCGCTATCATGAAAAGATTCCGGCCTCTGCTACGGGCATTATGTCTGAGTCAGTGGGTGTTTCTGCGATGCTTTCAGGCATTCAGCGTTATGGCGGGATGGGACTTAATATTACGAATGCACGCTCAGCGGTTCTGTTTGGAAAAACCTGCCGTCAGGTCTGTTTATCGCCGGAGTTATCAGGAAAACAGATTTATGCTCTCTTAAAGCAGCTCGCCGGATACGCTCATCCGCCAAGAGTTGAGGTCTTAGTACAGGGCAGTCTTGAGGTGATGATTACCGAAAACTGTATTCCGGCAACGGCGGAAGGCTGCCGCAGCTGTAATCAGTCGTGGGCGCTGAAAGATAAGACGGGAAGAATTTTCAGAATCAGAAGCGATTCAGACTGCAGAACGCATATCTTAAATTCAGCAGAAATCTGTCTGATTGAACATGTTAGAGAGCTTGCAGCACACGGCGTTGATGCAATTTCCATAGACGCACGCGGACGAAGTCCGGAGTATATCAGACGGATGGTGGATGCTTATAAGCGTGCACTCGCTGGCGAGCCGGTAAAAGCCCTCAAAGAAGAAATCAGGGGGCTTTGTTCGGGAGGTATTACATCAGCGCATTTCCAGCGCGGTATTACTGAAGAAATTGAACTGCCCGATACACAGAAACAGCAGAAGAGAAGGTAATTGGCTCTTTTACTGGAGCACACTTTTTTCTGAACTATTTAGCCCTTGTGT
>DALTWR010000099.1 GCA_029986975.1 Methanocorpusculum sp. | reverse complement strand
TTGATACCTCAAAACTGGATATGGATATGTACACCGTATCCGTTTCAGTTGCAGACTTAGATGCTGCAGTTTCAAAAATTACCATAACGGCACCCGCCGAAAAGAAATCTACTGATGAAAATCAGGACAGTCCGACAGTAATTCCAACATCAAATCCGGTAAAACCGACTGAAACACCTGTTTCTCCCGGATTTGGAGTCGCTGCAGTTTTCGCCGCTGCAGCGGCTGTTCTTCTCATAAGAAGAGGAGGAGATATATTATGAAAACAAGATGGATGAAATACACAGCCTTACTTCTGCTTATTGCAGTTCTTTCTTCAGCGTTTATATCCGGCGCTGCAGCAGATAATTCACGAACATTCACTGATGATATGGGACGAACTGTTGTTCTTCCAGAGACTGTTGATAAAATTATTCCGTCAGGAAACCTTGCGATATCAATTCTAACTGCATACAGTCCTGAGTATCTTGCATCCTGCGGAAATGATCTTCCGCCGAATTCTGATAAATACCTGCCCAAGTTTGCAGAACTCAATCTTCCGGTAACCGGAAATATTTTAGGTTCTGCTGCAACGGTGAATTATGAAGAAGTGATGCGTCTTGCATCACTTGGTGTTGATGTCTATGTTGATGCCGGACAGAAAAAAGGAAATGTTGCTGAACTGCTTGACGGATTTACCAAAACATCCGGTCTTCCGGCGGTTTTCATCAGCCAGAACTCTCTTGAAGAAATACCTGAATCATACAGAAAAATCGGGTATGTCTTAGGTGAAGAAAAACGCGGAGAAGAACTTTATGCGTACCTGAAAGACTGGGTTGATACCTTCACTGAAGGTATGAAATCCGTTGAAAAAGTATCTGCAGCGCAGATAAATATGATTGACGGAAACTCGATGTATATTCTTGGCGGATTCAATGACGACAGAACGCTTGGATATCAATCCACTCCTATCAGTACATTAGCCGACAATATCATCACTGCAAAGACGAACAAGGGTTTGGGCGATTTGTACGGTATGGAAGAAACTATGAATATCTTACAGAAAAACGACCCGGATTATATTTTCATCTCAGGAACAAAAGACCACGCACACTACACGGCTTTCCTTGAAAATCCGCTTTTTGCAGAGTTATCTGCAGTAAAGTCAGGTAATGTCTATGAGATTCCGGCTGACTGTCCGTATCTCTGGACCGCACAGCCGTTTTCGGGATGGGGTATATGCGGTATGATCTGGATGGCAAATATCATGTATCCTGAGATATTCAACTATGATGCGAAAGAGAAGATTCAGGAGTTTTACAAGGTTATGATTGGGTATTCCCTTTCAGATGAAGAGTATGATGAACTGACCGGAAGAAAGCATACTGCAAAAAGTCCGGTACCGTTTGCAGGTATCGCTGCAGGTCTGGCTGCGGCTCTTCTGTTTACTCTTCGCCGGAGATAATTCTCCGGCTGCTTTTTGTAACTGTTCAGTTCCGTATTTCAGAATAAGAGGATGAATAGTTACAATCTATTTTTCCTCAATTTACTTTATCATCGCCTCAACTTCATCCGCCCGACCCGCTAATGCACATCCTCCATCGTGCGGAATTTTCGTCAGTTCTGCAGCAGAAATCCGCCTAAACAGCGGTGACGAGATTGCCTCCTTTAGCGAACAGTTCTTCAGATTCCTGTCAGAAAACGGCGAAAACGGACACGGCTCAGCCGCACCGAACGGATTGATGTGGAAAAATCCTCTTGCAGCCGCAAGACATCCGCCCATAAACTCTTCATCGCCCGGAAACGACAAAAACCAAAGCGAACGATACTGCATCCGTGCACGACTCAGACGCTCTGCAAGATACCGTCTGTGTTCTGCAGATAACTCTAAGCCCCGCTCAGACTCATTCGATGCCGTAAACTCAACCAGAAAAAGAACCGCAGCGCCGGCGGATACAAGAGCCGAAAAGAACGCATCAGATGACACATCTCCAATATTTTCAGACGTAACCGTAACACTTACGCCGAACAAAACCCCTGCCTTGTAAAGAGCTGATGCGGCTTCTGATACTTTTTCAAAAACACCTGCACCGCGCCTGAAATCCGTCGCCGCGGCGTTTCCTTCGATACTGAACACCGGAAACAGATTGCGTGACTTTGAGAAAAGTGTGATTATCTCCTCATCAAAGAGCGTACCGTTTGTAAACACCGGAAAAATCATATCAGATAATTCAGCCGCAGCGAATACCACATCGTACTTGAGGAGCGGTTCACCCCCGGCTAAAAGAATCGCAGAGATGCCAAGCGCTTCTGCTTCACTGAAAATACGTATCCACTCAGCGGCTGAAAGCGGGATTTCCTTCGGATGCTCCGTACAGAAACCAGAATTGCGGGCATAACACCCTTTACAATGCAGATTGCACCGCTCGGTAATACTCGCGATAAGAAAAGGAGGAACATGGAGTCCTGCGGACTCCTGTTTTTTCCGTAAGCGAATCTTTTTCTTCTGTACCCGAAGTTCACGCAAGAGAAATCTGCGTTCCTGTATGTCAAATGCAGACTCAGTAAGAACTGATGAAACCAGCCGGAGAAAACCGCGGCTGATATAGGCTGATACCTCGTTTTCCTGCATCAGACTTAGTTCTTGAAGCTGTGAATAGGAGCCGGAATCCGTCCGCCGCGGGATACAAACTCTTCACAGGAGTAGGGAGATATTGCCTGAACCGGTGCGCTTCCTAAAAGACCGCCGAACTCTAACGTATCGCCGATGTCTTTTCCGATGGCTGGAATTAAGCGGACAGCTGTTGTCTTCTGATTAACCATGCCGATAGCTGCCTCATCGGCGATAACACCGGCAATAGTAGCCGCTGTTGTCGTTCCCGGAACTGCGATCATATCAAGACCTACCGAACAGACGCAGGTCATCGCCTCAAGTTTTTCAAGCGACAGCGCGCCGCGGACGACTGCATTAATCATACCCTGGTCTTCACTTACCGGAATAAATGCGCCGGACAGCCCTCCGACAAAAGAACTTGCCATCACGCCGCCTTTTTTCACCTGATCATTGAGAAGAGCAAGAGCCGCGGTAGTTCCCGGTGCGCCGACGGATTCAAGTCCCATTTCCTCTAAAATATCTGCAACACTGTCGCCTACAGCCGGCGTCGGTGCAAGAGATAAATCGACAATGCCGAATGGCACATGCAGACGTTCTGACGCTTCGAGAGCTACCAGCTGACCTACACGGGTGACTTTGAATGCAGTCTTCTTCACGGTTTCGCAGAGAACCTCGAAGTTTTTGCCGTGAACTTTGGATAAGGCGTGGCGGACAACGCCCGGACCGCTGACGCCGACATTAACAACCGCGTCTCCTTCGGTTACCCCGTGGAATGCGCCCGCCATAAACGGATTGTCGTCAGGTGCGTTGCAGAAAACCACAAGTTTGGCGCAGCCGATACAGCCCATGTCTTTTGTCTCTTCAGCGGTGAGGCAGACGATTTCGCCCATGAGTTTTACGGCGTCCATATTGATTCCGGTCTTGCTCGAGCCGATATTTACAGAACTGCAGACCCTCTCGGTTACGGCGAGTGCTTTTGGAATTGAGCGGATGAGGTTTTCCTCTGCTTTGGTCATTCCTTTGGAGACAAGTGCAGAGTAGCCGCCGAGGAAGTTTACGCCTGTTGTTTTTGCCGCACGGTCAAGGGCTTTTGCGAGGGTTACAAAGTCATCCGGCGTTTTGCAGACAGAGGCTCCCACTAATGAGATTGGGGTTACCGAGATACGCTTGTTTACAATCGGGATACCGAATTCATGTTCGATTTCTTCGCCTACGGAGACCAGATTTTTAGCTGTCCCGGTGATTTTGGTATATATTGCATCAGCTAACTCTTCTACGGTATTTCCTTTACAGTCGAGCAGGCTGATGCCTAATGTAATTGTTCTGACGTCGAGCTTTTCCTGCTCAATCATCATATTTGTTTCATTGACTTCAAAGAGACTGACCATATTTATATCCTGTGCATACGGTCAAAGATTTCTTCACGCTGGCAGTGAATCTTCATGCCGAGTTCGCCGCCGATTTTATCCATCTCTGCTGCCATATCGCCGAATGCAATCGTACTTTTGCTTGTATCGACAATCATCATCATATTAAAGTACCCCTGAACGACGGTCTGGGAGATGTCTTCAACGTTTACATGTTTGTCTGAGAGATATGTACAGATACGGGCAATGATACCTACTGTGTCGCGCCCGACGACGGTGATGATTACTTTTTCCATAGTGCTTATACTATTTATCTGCAGATATGATAAGTCTATTGAGTAAGGATGCGGTCGGGTTTGAATATGAATATAAAGGTCTAAAAAAATCTGATGTGACTATTCATCCCTTTATTTTTCTATACGAATTTACTCTGCCCATTGCGTCCTGACTACAGAAACCGCAAATCTCCGCAAATCGAGAGACGCAAATCGCAGCCCTATTCACCCCAG
>DALTWR010000098.1 GCA_029986975.1 Methanocorpusculum sp. | reverse complement strand
GTAACGTATGGTTCGTGGGTTCTCGGTTCATTTCTTGGGGCAGTCTTATCTGATTTTCTTCCGGCAATAGTTTCCGCAAGTTTTGCGGTTGCATTTTATGCGATGTTTTTATCGATGCTTGTTCCTTCCCTTACGCAGAGCTGGCGGCTTTTAGTTCTGGTAATTATTACGGCAATCTGTAATACAATTCTTGTGCAGTTTATTGATGCGCCGTTTGCCCTTGTGATATCCACGCTTGTCTGCGCATTTATCGGGATGTTTTTTGTTGATGTTTCGGGAGGCAGTTTTCGATGAACGCTGAAATTATTGCAATTATTTTAGCGATGGCTCTGGTGACTTTTATTCCCCGGGTTGTCCCTGCTTTATTTGCGGATAAGATTAAGGTCGGTCCTAAGTTTGAAAAATATCTCCGGCTGATTCCTTACACAGCAATGACTGCTCTTGTATTCCCCGGTATTTTTGCCGTTGACCCCGCTCACCCTGAGATTGGAATTCTCGCAGGTCTTGCAGCGTTTGTTCTTGCGTGGAGGAAGGTTCCGTTAATTATCTGTGTAATTGCTGCAATCGCTGCTGCATTCATCCTTTATCTGACGCTATAACAACAGTTTTTCAGTGAAAAGCTTCCTATATACTTGCATCGAGGCTTACTATTATTTACTATTGAGTCAAATAAATAGATACAATTCGCAATACCGGATAGGGAAGGATTGTTATGGAGAAACTGTTTGCAAAAGATTTAATGACAAAAGATGTCGTCACTGTTGATGTCCCGTCAGGACGTGATGATATTCTTAAAGTGCTGAAGAGAACCGGGATTAGCGGTGTTCCGGTGGTGGAAGGAAAGAAGAAAAAGCTTCTCGGAATGATTACCAGAAAAGATATTCTGCGCAATCCTGATGAGTCTCAGGTTGCTCTTCTGATGTCAAAAGAGCCGGTAACTATCTCTCCTGATACGCCGGTTTCAGAGGCGGTTGAGATTCTTGCAGAAAAAAATGTCAGAAGACTTGCTGTTGTTGAGAAAGGAAATCTTGCAGGTATCTTAAGTGTGTCTGATATTGTGGGTACTGTTGCAAAGCTGCATGATGTCCGTGAGATTCGCAACGGGTTTGTTGACAAACACACTCTTGCGGTCTGGGAAGAGACACCGCTTCCGGTTGTCGGAAGAATTATGGAGCTTGGCGGTGTTGATGCTTTGCCGATTTTAAATTCGGACAATGTCTTAACCGGAATCATCTCCGAGCGTGACCTGATTCGTCTGTCGCACATTGAAGATGATGTACACACCAGCGACTTCTCAACGGGAACTGATGATGATGAGTGGACGTGGGAAAGCATCCGCGACAACTACTCAATCACCTACGGCGTTTCCAAAGTAGAACTTCCGAACCGCCCGGTAAAAGATGGTATGATTAGAAGAGTTCTCGCAGTTCCCCGGAATGCTGAGGTCAGCGACTGTGCATTGAAGATGAAACGCGGAAGAGTTGACCAGATGCCGGTTATCGATAATGACGGAAGACTCTGCGGGATGCTCTTTGACCGTGTGCTGATTCAGGCGTTAATCAGATAACAGTATCTTCTGAGATCCTTCTATTTATTTTTGGTCTGTTTTAAAAAAGTTCTTTCAGAATTCTGAATGAATACCTATCTTCATAAAAAAGCGTCTGAGAAAATCTCAGACTGCAAGCGTGAATCCGTTTCCTGTTTTGAACGCCGGAAGGTAAACTACTTTTACCTCACGGACCTTGAACTCATACTCAAGTTTCTGCAACGTTCCCGGAATTTCTGTTTCATATCTGAGGAAGAGAAATTCTGCGGCTGAGAGTGCTGCTTCTTTTTCCATCGACATAACAATACGGAGCGCTCCGTTGAATCCTGATTTTGGCGTGAGCGCGGGCTGGCTGATGGTTAAATCCATATTCCAGATACGGGTAGTTTCTTCAGGAATCGTTTCTGCAGCACAGACATAGAAGTCCCGCTCGCCTCTCATCTGCCGCTGGTCTTTTATGGCTCTTCGTATGCCGCCTCCGGAGATATCTTCGTTATAGACATCGAGCTGTGCGTGGACAACCCAGAATGGAATGTAGATGAGGTCTTCAGGTTTTCCCTCTTTCGCAGGAGAAATGATTGAGTATGCAACATTGCAGATGCCGCATTTTTCCTGATCGAAGAGATAGATGGTGCCGCATGCAGGGCACTGAAGCATTAAATCACGTTCTTTTCCGGTAATGGGAGAGCCGCATTTTTCACATTTGATTGGTTTTAGTAACATCTTCTTCCTCCTTATCTGAAGTAGTCATATGCTTTCGCAGGCACTGTTTCGACAACGGCAGCCTGTTCTCCATGAGAGATTCCTCTGCCTTTTGCATATCCGGTTAATACTTCGCCGCCGTCTCTGAACTGCTTCCAGCTGAAAGCGATGATGAGGGCTGCTATCACGTATGACACTATAGCTATGAAGAGGGCTAACTGTATGACGTCTTCGGAAGTGAGTTTTGGAAAGAGTGCAGAACCCGCACCGGCAAGCGTTCCGGCTATGGCTCCTCCTGCGCCTGCAAACCAGCTCTGGCGGCTGGTGTTTCCGGGAGCTCTTCCGGATACAATATTTCCGGTAACACCGTCAACAGTTGCAGCATAGTTTCTTCCATGGTAATCATACCGCACGATGTAGAACGGATAATAGACCAGACTGAATCCTTTCGGGATACAGAATGCTTTGGCGAAGGTTACTTTGTCAAGATGTGCGGCTCCTTTGGAGAAACTGGAGGTATAAGAAATTTTGAATCCTGAAATGTTTTTTTCCTTCATAGCACCTCCGCCATCCATTATTGCCTGATTGCAGATTGCCTCATGTCCTTTTTTGTAGCATTCATCTTTTGAGACAGTAATGGCGAAAGCAGATATTGTGCTGGTATCTGCAGAAACTGCTTCTGCGGTTTCGGGGATGCGTATTGTTTTGATGCCTAAGTCTCCTGCATCGCAGGCGATTTCCGAGTAGATATACTCACGGTTGATTAATGCTTCGTGCGGATTTTTGGTAACTCTTCCGTCTTTGTCGCGGTGCTCGGTATATCCGCAGACACAGGCTTTTCCGCGGCCTACAAGACGCCAGAAGGGAAGGTGTGCTGCGGTGATTTCAGATATTTTTGCAGACTGTGCTAAGTCTGATGCCATTTTTCCGGACTTCATCCATGCTTTGACTGCGTTTTCCGCGTCAGCACTGGTTTTGGTCATTTTGTACATAATTCTGGAGACGCCTTCTTCTGCGTCGAGCGCAAAGAATGACCCGCAGAATTTACAGCAGGCAAGGTTTTCTCCTTCTTCTAAGGTTATCTGACCGCCGCATGAGGGACATGTGAGTCCGACAAGTAATTTGCCGCTCATTTTGCAGCCTCCGGTTTTTTACGTACTACAGCTGTTCCAAGAAGTTTTCCAATAATAATTCCTACGACAGAGATGAGGAAGAATAACGGATTTTCGAAGAGTACGCCAAAGAGTCCTCCTAAGATTCCTAAGATGATTGATAAAATCATCACGCCTGCAAAGGTTGCAGAACCCCGTGAGGGGTAGTATCCTGAGTGGATGTCTCCCGATGCTCCGTCGATTATTGCTGTGCAGGTTTCTCCTTTGTATGTGTATGCGATTTCATATATCGGGAAGTAGATGATTGATTGGGAGACAGCGTCTCCTTTGAGTTCTCCGATGCATGATTCGAGTGCAATATCCGGCTGGATTACAGGGGCGTCGAGATTTCCTCCGGTATAGGTTTCAAGGTTTCCCGGCGGAATTTTTAAGCTGCGCATTCCAGGCAGCGCTGTTCCTTTTGCGGGAAGGACAGAGTAGGTTTCTTTGCCGTCAATATTGCGGATGAAGGAGAATACGGGAAAGTATTCTTTTTCGAAGCGGGTGATTTTAGCCCCCATTTCCAGATATTTATCCATGTCCGGTCCTGCAGTCCACCGTTTGAAGATTCCCCGCGCCTGTGCTTCGCTGACTCTGAAGGGAATTTTGTAGAAGAAGACTGCTTCGCTGCGGTCGATATATGTCGGCGTTCCGCAGTTTTGGCAGGTTACGATGTGCGTTCCCGCTTTTACTTCAAGCGGTGCGCCGCACTTTGGACAACTGAGCTGCACCATACTACATTATGCTCACTCTGAGAAAAAATAGGTTTTGTTAGGTTGTGATTAATGAGGATGATTCTGTTTATTTTTGGGTCTTCGTTATTTTATGTGAAGTCTGCTTGGATTTCAGATGAAACGTCGAAGATTCTTACTTTTTCAGACTCTCAATCAGTTTCGGCAGAATCGCTTTTGCATGTGCTTCTCCGGCGTCAGCTGCGGTTTTTATCCAGAAGAGTGCTTTATCCATGTCTTTGCCGCAGCCTAATCCGTCATGATAGCAGACACCTAAGCTGTACATTGCATGGGCATTTCCTTTGTCTGCTGCTTTTGAAAACCATTCGATGGCTTTTT
>DALTWR010000097.1 GCA_029986975.1 Methanocorpusculum sp. | reverse complement strand
CCGCGACCATTGGGAGCGGCTCAGCCGAAGGCTGAATCTGTGGTATAATCTGCGTCATCTGCGTCTGGGGATAGAATACGCACCAACCAAAACAACCGTTTGTATTTCAAACACAGGGCTGAATAGTTACAAAAGATTAATGTCCGCCGCTGCACGTGCTGCATCCGGACATAGAATGAAGCGCCCGCTCGGTAATCTGAGCCGTCTGCAGTTCAAGAGCCGAAACACGCCTTTTAAGCGCAGCATTTTCATTTTCCAAAGCAGCAATACGTGCTTCCAAATCTTCAAGAGATACCATACCTTATTCTTTCCCTCGTATGTACATCAGGCTTTTGGATGAAGCAGTTTTCTAAAGCATGACGCCTTTGCAAGATACGGAAAAGCAATACCGAAGAACAGCAGAACAACGCCGAACCACTGCATCGCCGTAACCGCTTCGGAAATAATAATAACCGCACAGATAATAGACGCCGGAAGCTCGGAAGAACTTAAAATAGTTGCAAGTTCCCCCGGAATTTTCGGAACAGCAATCGCGAATAAGAAATTCGGCATAGCACATCCCAGACTTCCGATAACAAGCCCGAACATCCACAATCCGCCGTCAATAACCGTACCTGTGATAAACTCAGGCGTGAAATAGTACGGCGTAAAGATGATTAAAAGAACCGCAAGAGCCACGGCAAGAGAGGACAAACTGCGATATACCGGACTCATACCCGTATTGAGTTTTCCAATCAGCTCAATGTAGAGCGCATAAAAGACCGCAGAAAGCATACCGAAGAAAATTCCTACTCCATCAATTCCGGCAAGCGATATGCTGCCGAATCCTGATGCCAGAAACGTTGCCCCGATAAGAATCACTGCAGAAATCACCGTCGGAATTTCCGGAAGTTTCCGCTTCATAACTGCCTCGATAATAATTCCTATCCATGTGTACTGGAACAGAAGAATAACGGCAAGGTGTGCCGGAATCGTCTGCAAAGCAATCATGTAGGTCAAACTCACCATTGCAATTGAAACGCCGATTACAATGAGTAAAATAACATCCTTTACGGAATACGTAACCTTCTGCCGTTTGCTTTTTCTGATGTGTGAGATGATAAAATAAACCGCTGATAAAATCAGCATAAACAGACACCCGAACACATACTGTGACAAAACCATATCGCTTGGAGAAAATCCGGCGGCATAGCCTAACTTAATCACAGGTGACGACGGACCGAAACAGCATCCGCCAAGAAAAACCAGAAACGGAAAGAGAAGGTGCGGAAGTAATCCCGCAAAGGAAGATGCTTTCATAGAAAGTTAGAGATAGACTCCTTCAGGGATTTCAGGACGCAGTTCCTTCTTTTCGCGTCCTTTCTTTACGGCATCTGCAGCTGCTGCAAAGTCCGCTGTTTTTACTGTCGTTCTGTTCGAGCGGATTGCCTGCATTCCCGCCTCGATACAAAGCGCTGCAAGTTCTGCGCCGTTGAATCCTTCGGTGAGTTCTGCAAGGTTTGAAAGCATAACTCCTTTTGCGATGTGCATCTTTTTAGTGTGGATTGCAAGAATGCTTTCACGCTCTTTTGCATCGGGCAGCGGGAACTCGATGATTCTGTCGAACCGTCCGGGGCGTAAAAGCGCTGCATCGAGCATATCAAGGCGGTTTGTTGCAGCGATGATTTTTACATTGCCTCGCGGGTTGAATCCGTCAAGTTCTGCTAACAGCTGCATGAGTGTGCGTCCTACTTCATGGTCTCCTGCCGAATAGGCATCAGCGGTACGCATTGTTCCAACTGCATCGATTTCATCGATGAAGATAATTGCAGGCGCTTTTTCACGAGCCATGGCAAAGAGTTCGCGGACAAGCCGTGCGCCTTCGCCGATGTATTTCTGCACAAGTTCTGAACCTACCACGCGGATAAATGCCGCATTTGTTTCGTGTGCCGCTGCTTTTGCAAGAAGGGTTTTTCCGGTTCCGGGGACTCCGTAGAGAAGGACGCCTTTGGGCGGCTCGATACCGGTTTTTTCAAAGAGTTCGGGGTGTGTCAGCGGCAGTTCGATTGCTTCTTTTAAGAGTTCTTTCTGTGATTTCAGCCCTCCTATGTCGTCATAAGATACATTCGGCGCGGTATCAATTTCCATCGCTGAAACCTGTGCATCGACTCTGTTCGGGAGTACTTCAACGAGGACGAAGGATTGGGGCTGCAGACCGCATTGTGCACCGACGATGAGTGTTTCCGGTTCGACGCTTTCAGATACGTAGGATACAAAGCTCGGACCTGTGGTGCTTCTGACGACAACTCTGCCGTCTCTTAAGTCCTGTTCTATCGTTCCGACTACAAGAGGCGGGTCTTTCATCTGCTGGAGTTCGGATTTGTATTTTCTTGCCTCACGCTTATACTGGTCGCGTTCGGATTCAGCTGCAGCGAGCATAAGGCGTACCTGACGAACGGTCTCACGCAGTTCGTAGTTTCTGCTCTCAAGAGCGATGTTGGTTTTCCGAAGTTCTGTTATTTCGGTTTTCGCAGAGGCGTCGCTTTCGGCAAGTTCAACGGTCTGAGACGTATTTCGGCGGAGTGCTACATCACTTTCTTCGGGTTTTACGGTATCTGTCATGGTTATTTGCAGGTATTTTTTGATACTGTTTGATAGATGTTATTTGGCAGGTGAGATAAAAGTACTTTCGAAATGGGACTGCGGATTTTTTCGGTCTGTATTTCAGACGCTTTCCATAGAATTAAGTTATCCGAAAACAATAGAGTAATCATATGTCTCTTGCCGTTGTTTTTGACAGTGCCGGCACTCTGCTCAAAACAGTCCGCTCGGTGATTAACCTTACCACACATTCTCTCATTCCGCAAAATGTTGAAACCACCATGCTGACATTTGAAGACCCTGACCGTATCTTAGTTCTTCTCAATATCAACTCTGCAGATTTACGCAACAGCGACGGAACTCTGCTTTTTTCCCGCTGGATGAAGGAATACAATATCTCATTCGGGATTACCTGCGGACGTCATATTATCGATGCAGATGATGTCGCAGAGATTCTTTTTTCCGACACGAATGCAAAACTCTCTGATATGCAGATTGCAGCAGCATCATGCCGAAAAGAGGCATCCCGTGAGTCTGAACTCTTTGCAGTAAATACCGGCGTTATCGTAAATACCAGAACGAAAACCATCGAGTTCGGCATAGCTGCTGCCGGCTATCCGTTTGCCGGAGTTCGCGAACTGATTTCTTCTCTGCACAGAAAAGGAGTCGCTGTTTATATCGCATCAGGAGACCGCACGGAAAAACTCGAACTTGTGGCTGATAAAATAGGAATACCCAGAAACCGTGTTCACGGCGTTGCAACGCCGCTTACAAAAGCTCAGGTGGTTACCTCTCTTAAAAATGAGTATGACGTGGTTATGATGGTCGGAGACGGCATTAATGATTTATCTGCTCTTCGGGCAGCTGATGTTTCTGTTCTTACGCTGCAGCAGAACGGAAATCCGCCACAGATTTTACGTGATACGGCGGACAGGATTATCTATGATATAAGAGACGTTTTAAAAATCGCTGATGAACTGATTGGGGAATGACGGTTATGCCTGATTCAGCTGATGAAATACGAGCGCTGACGCGGTTACGCGGCGAAGAAGAGGAGATGCTTCTCCGCTTAACTCTTCGCGATGTCGGGACGTCGCTTACTCATCCCTATTTTTCGGCTGAGAAGTCTGTTTTTATTCCGGCGAAATGCGGCTTTGCAGAAACGGACGCTCTGTTTATCTGTTCTGCGGGTATTTTTGTGTTTGAATGCAAACACATGAAAGGTTCTGTCTTAGGCAAACCCTCAGACCGTCTCTGGACGAAGACCGGGGACACGGTTCTTTCGTTTCCAAATCCTATTCTGCAGAGCAGACGCC
This sequence comes from Methanocorpusculum sp., assembly GCA_029986975.1. Classification (GTDB taxonomy): domain Archaea; phylum Halobacteriota; class Methanomicrobia; order Methanomicrobiales; family Methanocorpusculaceae; genus Methanocorpusculum. The sequence continues at coordinate 594 of DALTWR010000097.1, read as the reverse complement.
ACGCTGATGCGGCTGCTGCGTATTTTGGAATTGCACGAAATCTGTGTTTTTCATTTGCGGTCATAAATGACGACTGTGTTCTTGAATCCGGGGCGGATGCTGCGGTTCTTCGGACAGGTTCGGTTAAAAAGAGTCTTCTTCCGCTGCTTTCTGTTAAGCGGTTTGATGAGGTCACGCTTTCTGCGCTGATTTCACGGGCGGAAAAGCTGTCTTCGGATGATAAATGCAGAAAGCAGCATGAGGCGCAGATTGAGCGGATGAAGAAGGAACGAAGAGGGGATAAGAAAAGGGAGCGTAAGGGAGCGTAACTGATGTGCTCCCTATTCAGACCTGAATGTCGCCTTAATTTCGAAAACAGAGTCATATAATCGGATTTCAAAAAAGGGAGCACATCTTTTTGAAAACTCCTTTCTCTCTGGAGATATATCTCTTATAGTAATAATTATTTTCGCAAAGTTACGCTCCCTTTTAGAAAAAAGACAAATAAAGGATTAGATTAAAAAATAGAGCTTAAAATGGGCTTAAAAAGGGAGCATATCGATACGCTCCCTTCTGCTCCCATCTGCTCCCTTACGCTCCCTTCATCCTTTCAAC
>DALTWR010000096.1 GCA_029986975.1 Methanocorpusculum sp. | reverse complement strand
ATCATCAGACCTCCCTCGTGTTTTCATACGAGACAGCCGCGTTTCAAACGATGCGCTGACAAAAACAGCGGTGAAATCAGCAAAGGTATTTTTAAAGAACTGAATCTCTGCATCCCCGCGAATGCCGTCAATGACCGCAAGAGGCGCTGCACGTTTTTCCACTTCAGCCGCAGTGAGAGAGGCTACAGCATCCATGCCGAACTCCGCGCGCAGAGCACGTGCGGTTTCTCCGATGTTGGCATCAGTAAGTTCGAGACCTGCCTCCACCGTTTTTTTCCGGATGATATCTCCCATGACAAATACCGGTATGCCTAATGCTTTTGCAGTGTCAGAAAACTCGCCTTTTCCGCTTGCAGGATACCCTACTATTCCAATGACCTTCATGTAAATCTCGCCAGTATTGTTTTTGCTTCTGCAGCAGTTCTGATACACTCAATTAACGTAAGACACTCTGACGGGTCCTGTTCTTCTTTTGCGCGTGAGATTAAATCCGCAATCAGGGAGTCGAGTTCAGGCGTTGAGGTGTTTTTAGAGGATAGTTCTTGTGCATAGGAAGGCATTATCGCAGTAATTTTTCCTCTGTCTTTTTCATGTACCGCTTCTGCTTTTATTTCGGGTTTTTCTATCGGCTCTTCTTTTTTTGTCTCCGCGCAGACCACGCAGGTTTTTCTGCCGTTAATTTCAAAAAGCGGCGCGCCGCATTCCGGGCACATTTCGCTTAGCATCTTTCCGCCGTTTAAAAGATGCACTGCCATTATTTCATCAGCTGTTTTTGTCATGAGTATCGGTCGTTCTTTATATTTTGGTCTCATTAGTATATATTTTGGGCGACGAGAAGATGCGTATCTTTATTTCAGAGGAAGTTTAACAGATTTAGATATTCTAAACGGAGGTAGATTATGGCAGATGCTAATGATATGATTCAGCGCAGCATTGCAATGCTTCAGATGCTGAATGAGGACCCCACAATTCCGCGCAATGTCCGAAAGGTTGCAGATGAAACGATGAAAATACTGCTTGACGAGAAAAAACAGATAAGTCTTCGCGCGTCTCTTGCATTATCCAAGATTGACGAGGTTGCATCAGACTCAAATATTCCGATGCATGCCCGTACAAAAGTATGGGAGATTGCATCCGCGCTTGAGGCTGTTCCGCTCAGTTAAGGTACATCACATCAATTCTTTTTTTTGTTTAGACTTTCCAGAGTGTCAGCCAGTGCTGAATAGGATGATGCAGGGGCAAATCCGGTGTTTTTCTCTTCCTGCAGTTTCTGTACGGCGATGGCGGCTGTTGCTGCATCGCTGAAAACAGCAAGCAGTTTTGCTTTCCGCAGCTGTATTTTATGTCCGCACTGACAGGTTTTAGTATCGTATGATAAGTCGGCAGCCATGAGTCTTCTGCACTTTTCACACCCGACAACAGCAAATCCTTCCATGAGTATCGTTACTCTATTTGTTGGACGTCTGGCGATATATTGATTGTTTGATGGTCATTGTACTGTGCCCGGGTTTACTGATTTTTCTCATGATAAGTTTCGACACATTTATATCAAACTAAGAACAATCTATTAGAGCAGCAAGTCATCCCGACTTAACTCAGCAGGTAGAGTGCACGGCTGTAGTAAGAATTTCGTTCCTGCGGGAACAATGTGCAGCTACCGTGATGTCCCCGGTTCGATTCCGGGAGTCGGGACCACTTAAGAAATGCCCAAGTAGTGTAGTGGCCTATCATGCAGCCCTGTCACGGCTGCGACTCGGATTCGAATTCCGACTTGGGCGTATCTCTCGTTTTGTTTAATTCTCTGAGTTCTTAATCATCAGCATACAGCATACCTATTAATATTTTCCTGACAAACAATCAGTAACAACCTATCCGGCGAATGCCGGAACGTAATGATAAAATGAGCAATACTGAATTATTTGATGACGGACCAAGACTTCTGAGATGTGACGGATGCGGCAGATACTTTGAAGAACCGCTTTTAAAGCGCTGCCGTGCCTGTGGAAAATTATTCTGCGCAGAATGCAGAACAACTCACGACTGCCGCGAACCAGTCCCTGAACAGCCTGCAGTATCTGCAGTTCCTCCGGTTATTATCCGGGGACTTGATGAAAACTTAGGCTCAACTGCGTGGGAAAAAGAAACCCCTGCAGCAGCTCCGCAGAGAAAATACACTCCGCTTACCTTCATCGATGATGAAAAGAACAGCATTGGAAGCGCTGATGTCAGACGCAAAGAAGAACCGAAACCCTTTGGTTCATATGAGATTCCTGTCCCTGAAGCGCCGGGGGTACGTTCTGCAGCAGCAGAACGGCCTGTCTATCAAAACCCCTATGCTCCTCCGTGTGAGAATACACCGCATCAGCAGCAGGCATATCAGGAATCCACTGTTCCGCCATGCAGTGCCCCGTCAAAACAGCAGGCTCCGGTAATAGAACATACAGAAACCTATGACATACCGGCAGCAGAAACAACTCCTGCATGCGGACCTGATGAACTCATCTGTGATGACTGCGGCAGAGTATGGAAGAAAAGCGACCTGCGTAAATGTAAAAAATGCGGGGCTGTGCTTTGTCCGAACTGCCGTGAAAAGCATAAGTGTAAGAAGGCTGACAAAAAAGCGTCTGCGAAAAAAACCACAGCAGCAAAACCCGCTGAAAAGAATTATGCAGACCTCTATCCCCAGGCGCAGCAGAATCCGGAGCCGAACTTAGCTGCTGAGATGCCAGATAAGAAAAAGAAGGCACGGAAAGAAAAACAGCCGAAGAACACCGGCGAAAAGAAATCACACAAAAAACTGATTCTCTTTATTGTTCTCGGAGTGATTCTTCTTGCAGGGATTGCAGTTGCCATCCTCATGATGAACGGCATTATCCCGAAGTTCAACCAGTAACCTCCACTTTTTTTCTTTGCTCTCTTCCATTTTGTCTTGTACTCTCCATAAGAAACCTATTATCTTTCAAACAGAGATATAATATACATACATGATTTGGAAACGTGACTGGGTCTTGTAGGCAGGCAGGCTGTTGCCAGGCTGGTAATTCTTGCTATCTATGTAGCAATTATTGCTATTGCCACCTACTTCTTAAAAGGACCCATATTATACTTTATCTACGGCTTTGTCTTCATCTCCGCATTTGTCCAGTTTTTCTTCTCGGACAAAATTGTACAAAGAACTATGCACGTACAGATTGTGGATGAATACAGTCAGCCGAAACTTATTGCAATGATACGCGGCATTTCACAGGATGCCGGAATCCCGATGCCGAAAGTAGGCATCATTATGCACCCTGCGATGACAAACATCCCGAACGCATTTGCAACCGGCAGAAGTCCGCGCCACGCAGTAGTCGCAGTAACTCCGCGCATTATGGATATGTTAAACGACAAAGAACTCTGCGGCGTTTTAGCGCACGAGATTTCCCACATCAGAAACCGCGACATGCTTACGATGACTATCGGAAGTTTTGCGGTAATGATTGCAGAAATGATTCTGCACAACTCATTCTTCATTGCACTCTTCGGCGGTATGCGCGACAGCGAAGAAGGACCGGCTATTCTCATCTATATCCTGATGATTGCAGTAACCTTCATCATCTACATCATAGGAACAATGGTTACCATGGCAATATCCCGGTATCGTGAGTTTGCAGCAGACAGAGGAAGCGGTTATCTGACCAGAGACCCTGATTCGCTCATCTCTGCGCTTCGTAAGTTAAGTGAGGCATCAGACCATGCTCCGCAGAAAGCAAAAGAGGCTGTTTCAGGCATGAATGCATTCTTTATCACGCCTGCCATCTCCGGAAAATCAGTTCTGGAACTCTTCTCCACTCACCCGACGCTTGAAAAACGCATTGAAAATCTCGAAAAGGTCCGCGCAGAAATCCGCGGATACTAATTTTTTATTTTCCTCCTCTACTCTATGATCTCTGATTTTTAACAGATGTATCGGAAAATATTCCGGCACATATATAAGCAAGAAAGTGTAATGTATATATCGCAAAGTTATCAGGCACTGATGGTCTAGAGGCATGACTTTGGCCTTCCAAGCCAATAGCCCGGGTTCGAATCCCGGTCGGTGCACTCTTTTTCAGGTTTTTGATGCTTATTGTTTTTCCATGGATTCGTGGTCTAGCGGTATGACGCTTCCTTCACACGGAAGAGGTCAGGAGTTCGAATCTCCTCGGATCCATCTTTTGAATTCAATAAAACAGTTGAAACTAATTTCCGACAACCTCTTTTAGAAAAACCCTTAATGAAAAATAATTAGAAGCTTGCCGGATTTCCTTCGGCAAACCTCAGTAAAAACGGTGCGCTTGGATACTCATGAACGCCTGCGAGAAGCAGAGTCCCCTCACCAATCTTCCACTCGGCAAGGACCGGCGCATTCTTTGTTTTCGAGGTAATAATTGCTTTTCCGTCAGACTTTTCAAACCAGCCGTCGCAGGGAAGATGCGAAGCATCATATCCGTCTGCAAGACTACTCCATGGAGAAGAGACATCAA
>DALTWR010000095.1 GCA_029986975.1 Methanocorpusculum sp. | reverse complement strand
CAGAGGCAACCGCAGCAGAAAACCCGGACAAACGCAACTGGAAGCTCAACTTCACCGGAGTTCCGGCATCCGGCGATGAGTTCAAACTCCTCATCGATGAGACTTACGCTCAGCTTTCCGGCTACCACGAACCGGCAACTCTGACCGCCGTCGAGACATGGGCAGACACTGTCCCTGTCTTAAGCAACGCACCGGATAACTAAGAACACATGAGGTACACACCTCATGTCTTTATCTGCGGTTCTTGCTGCTCTTAAAACAATTCTCAAAATCATCATCGCATCAGAAGCATTTAAAACGCTGATGGCAGCACTTCTTGACTGGCTCTGTGCGCGAATCGCGAAGACCGGCGAATGGCTCATGAAAAAGACACAGGAGCGGAAAAAGAAGTACATTGATGACGAAGATTTGTTTGAGTGAATTTTCACAATCGGTTCTGCCGTGCGGAGATACCTCCGCCGGATTTTTTACCCCGCCTAATGAGTGGAAACAGCAAAGCTCTCTATTTTATACAGAATGTTTATATACATGAGAGTCGAATATTACTTCGTCACTTAATCGTGAGGTTATAAACTATGGTTGGAATCTTTGAAAACATAGGCGACTCCTTAAAATTCGGTTTCCGCGAATGCTACGGTGACGGATTCAAAGGATTCTTACGCATGTTAGCACTGCTTATCACAAGCATCATCCCGATTGTCTTCTTCATCCCGATGGGAATTTTCCTGAAGGTTTACCGGGGAGAAAAACCGGACTTTACCAACGCAGGTCAGGCATTTGTTAGAGGACTTCTTTGCTTCGTTATCGCAATTATCTACATGTTAATCCCGCTTATCCTCTTCGCAATCTTCGGCGGACTTGGCGTAATCCCGACAGTAACCGGCGGAGACATTGGCGCTGTATTTGGCGGACTTCTCGCCAGTGCTGGTATTATCATTGCAAATATCGCAGCAGTAATCTTAGGACTCGCTGCAATCCCGGCAGAGATTAACTTCGCACGCAACGGATTTGCAGCAGCATTCAAGTTCTCCGAGATCTTCGGCATGATTTCAAAGGCAGGATTTGCAAAATACATCATTGCATATATTGTCTTAATCATCGTTTCCGTTATCATCGGACTCATCCTTGGATTCCTCTGTGCAATCCCGGTAGTTGGAATTATTATTACAATCCTTGTAACAATTCCGCTTACCTTATTCATGTACAAATACTGGGCAAACATCTTTGCTGCATAAAACCAGCAAACCCATTTTTTACATTTTCAGTGTGTTTTTTCTTTTCGGATATGGGTGACCTATCTCTTTTATCTTTTGCCGGTAAAAAGGTTTATGTAGTCTCGCGTCATAATTAATTATGCAGTACTTGGATAGAAATATCCGGATGCAGACTTGAAAGATCGTTAGACGCGGGCGTTGTTTCATGTCGATACCATGAAACGCCAAAAACAACCGCGTTTTTCTCTTAAGTTCTTTTGGTATATTAATTCGCATTTGTAATTATTCAGCCCCCATATTCAAATCAACTGTTTGTCTTAGTAGGTGTGTATTCTATCCCCAGACGCAGATTACGCAGATTATACCACAGATTCAGCCTTCGGCTGAGCCGCTCCCAATGGTCGCGGCAGCACAGATGAAAAAAGAGTATTTTCATCTTAATTTGACAATCAGCAGTAGTATTTCTGAAGTATGTCTTTTTTGAGTGTTGGATTTTTTATATTATCTGTGCTGCCGCGACCATTGGGAGCGGCTCGACCGAAGGTCGAATCTGTGGTATAATCTGCGTAATCTGCGTCTGGGGAGAGAAAACCCACTGAAAAGCAAAAAACCCATACTCAGAAAAAGGAGGGGTGAATAGTTACAATTCATCCCCCACTAACAGAGAATACTTTATAGACAGCACGCAAAATATATACATAATTTATGTTTGAAGCGCTTAAAAAGAAACTCGGCATAGGAAAACGGAAAGAAGAAAAAGCCGTACCCGCCGCAGAACCTGCAGCAGAAACAGCAGCTGACATCCCCGCAGCAGCACCGGATGCGGCCGCCGAAAAAATACAGCAGCAGACGCCCCTCGCAAAATCTCCCGAATCAAAACCCGTCTCACCTGCAGAAGAACCTGACGAGGAAGAACACTCAGGCGGAGTCCTGGCAAAACTGAAATCGCTCGTCGTTGACCATCAGGTAACCCTTTCAGACAAAGCAATAGATGACGCCCTCTTCGACTTACAGATGGTCTTATTAGAATCCGACGTCGCATACCCCGTAGCAGAAGCCATCACTGAACACATGAAAGAGGAACTGTCCGGCAGCAAAAAGAAAGTCTTCACCTCCTCGGAAAAAGTCGTAACCGACGCATTAAAACACGCCATCGAAAGCGTGCTTGGCTCAGGATTTGATCTGGTATCCTATATCAATACGCACGAAAAACCCGTCAAAATCCTCTTCACCGGCGTAAACGGAACAGGAAAGACCACCTCCGTTGCAAAAATAGCCTCATTCCTTCAGAGTCAGGGGTTATCCGTCGTCGTAGGTGCAGGAGACACCTTCCGTGCAGGAGCTGTAGAGCAGATTCGCGTTCACTGCGACAGATTAGGCATCAAACTCATCGCCCATCAGGAAGGAGCAGACCCCTCTGCAGTTTTGTATGATACTGTTGAGTACGCAAAAGCACACAAGACCGACGTTGTCCTCGCCGACTCTGCAGGAAGATTCCATAACCGTGCAAACCTGATGAACCAGCTCGACAAAATCAAACGTGTCATGAAACCAGACCTCGTATTCTATGTCGATGAAGCTGTCGCAGGAAACGACGCAGTAATCCGTGCCGAAGAGTTTGAAAAGACCGTATCAACTGACGGCGTCATCTTAACAAAAGTCGATATGGACCCGAAAGGAGGAGCAGCAATTTCTATCGCATACACCATCGGAAAACCGCTGGTCTTTTTAGGCGTCGGGCAGGAATACACTGATATGAAACCGTTTACGCCGTCTTTAATCATCGATGAAATCTTCGGGGAGGAAAAATAAATGGGCATGGACTCTCTTTCAACATCCTTAAAGGATGCGTTGCGGAAACTATCCGGCAAAGCCATTATCGACAAAGCAGCCGTTGACGAGCTGGTAAAAGATTTACAGCGTGCGCTTCTTACATCCGATGTAAATGTCAAACTCGTCATGCAGCTTTCGCAGAGCATCAAGTCCCGTGCGTTGGCTGAAGATCTGCCGAAGGGAATCAATGCCCGCGAGCATGTCCTTCGTATCGTTTATCAGGAGTTAGTAGCGCTTGTCGGACGCGAGGCAGAGTTTGCGCTTCGTCCGCAGAAGATTTTAATGGCAGGTCTGCAGGGTTCAGGTAAGACCACAACGACCGGAAAACTCTGCCGCTACTTCCAGCGCAAAGGAATGAAAGTAGGAGCAATCGGTGCGGATAACTTCCGCCCCGGTGCATTTGCCCAGCTCGAAACCCTGTGTAAGAAAATCAACGTCCCCTGCTATGGCGACCCGACAGAAAAAGATGCGGTAAAGATTGTAAAAGACGGTCTTGCAGCACTCAAAGATGTTGAGGTGATAATCGTCGATACCGCAGGCCGTCACGCACTCGAAGATGATTTAATCGAAGAGATTACCCAGATTAACGAATTTCTAAAGCCGGACCACCGCTGGCTTGTTCTCGATGCAGCAATCGGTCAGGCAGCCCGTGAGCAGGCGAGACGTTTCCATGAGGCTATCGGTATAGATGGTGTTATCATCACCAAGATGGATGGTACCGCTAAGGGAGGAGGTGCGATGTCTGCAGTCTCCGAGACCGAGTCGGGTATCGTCTTTATCGGAAGCGGGGAGACCATCGATGACCTCGAAAAGTTTGATGCGAATGGATATATCTCACGTCTGCTCGGTATGGGTGACTTAAAGGCACTCGTTGAGAAGGCGGAAGAGACTATCAGCGCTGAAGATGTCGATGTCAATAAGATGCTTCGCGGCAAGTTCACGTTAAACGATATGTACAAGCAGCTCGAAGCAGTTCAGAAGATGGGTCCTTTAAAGCAGATTATGTCGATGCTTCCGTTGGGGGGAATGAAGCTTCCGGACAATGCGTTAGATGATGCAGGGGTGAAGATGAAGCAGTTCCGTATTATAATGGACTCCATGACGCCGCAGGAGCTTGAAGAGCCGTCGATTATTAACACGTCGCGTATGATGCGTGTTGCAAAGGGTTCGGGTACGAGTGTCGAGGATGTGAGAAATCTCATTAAGTACCATAAGATGATGCAGAAGACGCTTAAAGGGTTTAAAGGCAACCGCATGATGATGAATAAGATGATGAAGCAGGTACAGAAGAACGGCGGCGGGATGTTCTAAAAATCCTATTGCTTCTTCATTTGTAATTATTCACCCTTCTTTTTTGAAATACAAACGGTTAATTTGGGGGGATGAAATTGCCAAAGAAACCGCAAATCTTCGCAAATCGAGAAACGCAAATCGCGAGCCTTTACACCCGCGCTTAGCCC
>DALTWR010000094.1 GCA_029986975.1 Methanocorpusculum sp. | reverse complement strand
TCCTGTGTGTACTCCCATCGGGTCAACGTTTTCCATGCCGCAGATAATTATACAAGTATCTGCTGCATCACGCATGACCTCAAACTCAATTTCATTCCAGCCTTTCACGGACTCTTCGATTAACACCTGATGAACACGCGACTTGGTAAGACCGTGTTCTACAATACGGCAGAGTTCATCCTTTGTTTCTGCAACACCGCCTCCGGCGCCCCCTAAGGTATATGCCGGACGGATAATAGCAGGAAGACCTACTTCTTTGTATGCCTCTTCAAGCTGGCTGATGTCAGTTAAGATGTAGCTTTTCGGAACCGGCTCATTGATTTTAAGCATCAGCTCTTTAAAGAGTTCGCGGTCTTCGCCGTTGTAAATTGCATCAAGCGGAGTGCCTAAAATCTGGATGCCTTCAAGCGCCCCCATCTCATAGAGAGCTGCAGTGAGATTCAGACCGGTCTGCCCGCCCATCCCTGAAAGAATGCCGTCCGGCTTTTCCTTTTTGATAATCTCAGCAATGATTTCAGCTTTGAGCGGCTCGACATAGACCTTGTCTGCAGTTTCAACATCGGTCTGAATGGTTGCCGGGTTTGAGTTTACCAGTACAACTTCGATGCCTTCCTCGCGGACTGCTTTGCAGGCCTGCGTTCCGGCATAATCAAACTCGGCAGCCTGACCAATCTGAATAGGGCCTGAACCGATTAAGAGAACTTTGCGAAGTGTTTTGTTTTTCGGCATAGTTTCCTCACAAAGTTGCTGCCATCACAGCTTTTATCGTGTGCAGACGGTTTTCTGCTTCATCGAAAACAATCGACTGTTTGCTTTCAAAGACATCATCAGTGACTTCAAGGGCTTCAAGTCCGAACTTCTCAAATATCTCACGCCCGACACCGGTTTCTGTGTTATGATACGCCGGAAGACAGTGCATAAAGCATGCGTTTGGACCTGCCGTCTCCATTACCTTTTTGTTTACCTGATAGGGAAGGAGGTCATGGATTCTCTCATTCCAGACAGACTCAGGCTCTCCCATAGATACCCAGACATCAGTATAGATGACATCAGCGCCTGCAGCGGCATTCACATCGCTTGAAAACTCAAGAACAGCGCCGGTTTTTTCAGCAATCTGCTGGCACTTCCTGCGAAGCTCTGCATCAGGGAAGTATTTCTCAGGCGCACATGCGGTAAACTTCATGCCCATTAAAGCACATCCTGCCATAAGGGAATTTGCCATATTAAATCTGGCATCACCCATATAACAGAGGTGGATTCCTTTCAGTTTTCCGAAGTGTTCTTTGATGGTTAAGAAATCTGCTAAAATCTGCGTCGGGTGAGATTCGTCAGTAAGCCCATTCCAGACAGGGACGCCGGCGTATGCAGCAAGTTCTTCAACGGTTTTCTGCGAAAATCCGCGATACTCGATTCCTTCAAACATACGCCCTAAGACACGGGCTGTGTCTTTGATGCTTTCCTTTTTTCCAATCTGTGAACCTGACGGGTCAAGATATACTGCATGCATTCCTAAATCAGATGCAGCAGCTTCAAAACTGCAGCGGGTTCTGGTACTGGTCTTTTCAAAGATGAGGGCTACATTTTTTCCGGCGCAGCGTTTCTGCTGGATATCCATTTTTCCGGCTTTCTTTTCCGCCTTCAGTTCTGCTGCAAAGTCGAGAAGATAGGAGATTTCTTCAGGTGTGAAGTCAAGAATTTTTAAGAAGCTTCGTCCTTTAAGGTTCATGCAGTATCACGTCCGAGAATCTCTTTTAAGATAGCAACAGCTTTTTTCAGGGTGTCGAATGGGATATTTAATGCCGGAAGAAGCCGCACTTTGTCTTTTGCGGTAAGGCAGATTAATCCTGCGGCAAAGCAGTCATTAATAACATCAGCAAGCGGGCGTGCGGGTTTTACCCCGATGATTAATCCGACACCTGATACTGACTCAACACCTTTTGCGCCGGTGAGTTCATCGATGATGTACTGTCCCTTTTCTCTGACTTCAGAAAGAAGAGCATCATCAATGCGGTTGATAACAGAAAGCGCTCCGGCAGCAGCTGCGGGATTTCCGCCAAAGGTTGAGCCGTGATCTCCGGCACGAAGGACAAATTCGGTTTTTTCGCCGAAGAGGCATGCACCAATCGGTAAACCCCCGCCGAGACCTTTTGCGGTTGTTACAATATCGGGCATAACACCGTAATTCATGTAAGCATACAACGCACCGCATCTTCCGTTTCCGGTCTGCACTTCATCAACGATGAAGATGATGTCTTCTGCTTTGCAGATTTCTGCAATGCCTTTGACAAAGGAGTCTTCAAGTACGTGAACTCCTCCTTCTCCCTGAACACATTCAACCATTATACCTGCAACTTTGTTTTCGGAAACAAGTTTCTTTACGGAATCAAGGTCGTTTGCTTCAGCATAGACGAACCCTTCAGTAAGCGGGGTGAAACTCTGGTGGAACACATCCTGTCCGGTTGCAGCAAGTGTTGTAATAGTTCTTCCATGGAAACTGTTTTTGAGCGTGATGATTGTATAGTACGACGGGTCTTTGTGTTCTGCGGCATACTTTCGTGCAGTCTTAATAGCACACTCGTTTGCTTCCGCCCCTGAGTTTCCAAAGAAGACCTTCTTCATGCCGGTACGCTTGCAGAGGACTTCTGCAAGACGGACGCACGGCTCGGTGTAATAGAGGTTTGATGCATGCTGAACTTTTTTCAGCTGTTCTGTAACCGCAGAAATCCAGATGTCATCTGCGACACCGAATGAGTTTACCGCAATCCCTGAACCAAGATCAATGTACTCTTTTCCGGAAAAGTCGGTGATAACAGAACCTTTTCCGAATGCAACTTCAACCGGCGCTCTGCCGTAGGTGTTTGCCACATAGAGTGCGTCTTTTTCAGTTAAGTCACTCATTTCAGTCACCTCTGACTAAGGTTCCTGAACCTTCATCCGTTAACAGTTCAAGGAGAATTGCATGCGGCACACGCCCATCCAAGATAACCACTTTACGCACACCGCGGGAGATAGCTTCAATGCAGCACTCAACTTTAGGAACCATGCCTCCGGAGATGGTGCCGTCAGCAAAGAGACCTTTTGCTTCAGATACGGAAAGTTCAGAGATAAGTGTTGACGGGTCATCTTTTTCTTTGAGGATTCCTTCAACATCTGTAAGCATAACAAGACGCTTTGCCTGAAGAGCTCCTGCGATATATGCAGCTGCTGTGTCCCCATTGATGTTGTAGATGTTTCCGTCACGGTCACAGCCTATCGTAGAAATTACCGGGATGTAACCTTTTTCAAGAATGTCTTTGACCGGCTGGATGTTAATGTTGGTAATTTCTCCCACATAGCCGAGGCGCACATCCTTCATCTTTGCCTCGATGAGATGTCCGTCGATACCGGAAATACCCATCGCTTTTCCGCCAATCATGCCGAGGAAGTTCACAAGCGACTTGTTGACCTTGCCTGCCAAAACCATCTGGGCAATATCAACCGTCTCACGGTCAGTAACCCGCAGACCATCAACAAACTCAGGTTTTTTGCCGAGTTTGGTCATGAGGTCTGAAATCTCAGGTCCTCCGCCGTGTACAAGAACTACTTTGACACCGATAAGCCAGAGAAGAACAGCATCAATCATGACGAGTTCTTTCAGCTCTTCGCTTACCATGGCGTTTCCGCCGTACTTAATTACCACGACTTTGCCGTTGTAGCGTTTAATATGGGGAAGTGCCTGGGCTAAGACCTCGGCACGTTCCGCATTTGAAAAAGCAGTTGTCATAATGCCTCCTCACGAGCGGTAATCACCGTTGATTTTCACATAGTCGTATGTCAAATCACAGCCCCATGCAGCAGCCTCTGCTGCACCGTCATTCAGGTTGATGAGGATTTCAATTTCTGATTCGAGCAGAATCTCTTTTGCCTTCTCTTCGGAAAACTCAATGCCGCTTCCGTTTTTGCAGACCGGAATAGTTCCTTTTGCAGAAGCAAATGAGACATCAATCTTTGTGACATCAACATCTGCACCAGAGTATCCTATGACACAACGGACACGACCCCAGTTCGCATCGGAACCGAACATAGCAGCCTTTAAAAGACTCGAGCAGATAACAGACTTTGCAACCGTTTTTGCACATGGAGTGTCTTTTGCGCCCGAGACTTTGCACTCAAGAAGTTTGGATGCTCATTCTCCGTCTGCTGCAATCATGCGGCAAAGAGCGGTTGTCACGGTGTTTAATGCGCCGCAGAATGCCTCATAATCCGCGCCTTCTTTTGAGATGAGGGCGTTTCCTGCAAGTCCGTTGGCAAGAACTGTTACCATGTCGTTTGTCGAGGTGTCGCCGTCAACACTTATCATGTTGAACGTGTCTTTTACATCAGACTGCAGCGCTGCTTTCAGCATCGCAGGAGATACCGCACAATCTGTTGTGATGAAGACCAGCATGGCTGCCATATTGGGGTGAATCATACCACTTCCTTTGGCAATTCCTCCGATACGGCAGAGTTTGCCGTCTACGGAAAATTCAACAGCAATCTCTTTTTTCTTTGTGTCAGTAGTCATTATGGCTTCTGCAGCAAAGCCGCATCCGTCAGCGGAAAGTCCTGCAGCAAGAGAG
>DALTWR010000093.1 GCA_029986975.1 Methanocorpusculum sp. | reverse complement strand
CAGCAGCTGTCTTTGCATACTCTGGCGAGGAAAGGCCGCCTATGTCATTGATTAATGAAATATCGTAATGAAGAGCCGCAGAAAGCACTTCCGCATGACACGTATCTAAAGAGAGCACCGCGCCGCAGCCGTCTAAATCTGCAAGCGCAGAAAGCACCCGCGCTTTTTCTTCAGAAACGGAGATAGGTTCTGAATTAAGCGCAGTACTGCGTGCTCCGATGTCAATAATGTCAGCACTTCAGATTGCATTGACTCGACACGGCTGAGAACCTTATCGCACGGGGTAAACGAGTCCGTGTAAAAAGATTCAGGACTGATATTTACCACACCGAGAATTGCCGGCGGATTATTTCCGCCGACTGAAACTCTTCCGATTCGTATTTCTTTTGTCATGCTGCGTTTTGCTGCGTTTAATTGATACTTACATTTCTTCGCCGGAGAAGATAATACCTGTTGATAGAACACGCACTTATTTCCCCGAATAAATCCGCTTGACTGATTTTCCTTTGAGTACAAGACTGCCTTCCGCAATCAGGTCCTGAAGGATTTTTTCCACCTCGTTACGTCTGCAGAACTTTGCCGTACCATAACATTTGTGGCGGTTAAGACCAAGCGTCTTTGTCTTCAGCCGTTCTGCGCCGGTAAGAAATGAAACAAACTCCTGCAGAGTAAGCATGCCTTCAATTTCGCCTGCGGCGAAAAGAATATCCTCTTTAAGCCCGGGCGGGATTACACTTTTCTTCGCAGGAGTCTTGCGGACTTTCTTTCGCGAACAGTTGTCACAGTTTCCGCAGTCGCCTGACTCCTCATCAAAGTAGGAGAGAAGCAGTTTTCTTCTGCACTCCTTTGACTCGCAGTACGCATACAGCAGATGGAGCCTCTCACGAACTGCCAGAAGATTCACCGGCTTATCTCCGGCGTCGGATTCAGCCATGCGAAGCATCTTTGCACGGTCTCCTGCGGAATAATAGAGAATACACTCAGAAGGATTTCCATCACGCCCGGCGCGCCCCGTCTCCTGATAATAGGACTCTAAATCCTTCGGCAGATGAGCGTGGATGACATAGCGGACATCGGGTTTGTCAATACCCATTCCGAATGCAACCGTTGCACAGATTACCCGCACCTCGTTTGCAATAAAGAGTTCCTGAATCTCTGTCCTCGCACGTGCAGATAGCCCCGCATGATACGGCAGCGCCGGAATGCGGGATTTAGAAAGATAGTCAGCAATTTTTTCCGTATCAGCACGCGAAAAACAGTAGACGATGCCGGACTTATCAGGATTCGCTTTTACATACTCTAAGATATGCTGCATCCTCAGTTCCTGATGAGGTTCTTTGATTACTGTGTAATGCAGATTAGGTCTGTCAAAACTGCCGATGAAAACCGCCGGGTTTTTCATCTTCAGCTCAGTTACAATATCATCTCTGACCCGCTTTGTCGCGGTCGCGGTAAATGCAGCAAAGGGAGTATCCGGGAAAAAGGCACGAAGACCTTTTATCTTCCGGTACTCAGGTCTGAACTGATGTCCCCACATCGAGATGCAGTGCGCTTCATCAACAGCGAACAAAGAGACATCGGTCTGCTGCAGCAAATCGACAAAATCAGCCTGAACTGCACGCTCAGGCGAGACATAGAGGATTCTGACTTTTCCGGATACAATATCGGACTCAACTGCTTTTCTCTTGTCATACGAA
This sequence comes from Methanocorpusculum sp., assembly GCA_029986975.1. GTDB lineage: Archaea > Halobacteriota > Methanomicrobia > Methanomicrobiales > Methanocorpusculaceae > Methanocorpusculum. The sequence goes on along the minus strand of DALTWR010000093.1, from coordinate 2,973 downwards.
AGAGAAGAGTTCAGCATCGCAACATTTACGCCCTGAGATGAAAGAGAGTCAACCTGATCTTTCATCAGAGATATAAGCGGCGATATGACAACAGTCATGCCGGAAAGCATCACGGCAGGAAGCTGGTAGCAGAGGGATTTACCCCCTCCGGTAGCCATAACTGCTAAGACATCGCGCCCTTTGATAATCTCTTCGATAATCTCGCTCTGATTCGGGCGAAATGTTGTCAGCCGGAAATATTTTTCAAGGGTTTCCTGAATGTCAGCGTCCCCGCTCATATGCCGGGGAGATACGTACCGTTTTCTTTATAGTACGGGAGATAGACAATCTGTGCAGATGAGACGGTGAAATCATAGCGCAGAACCTGCAGTACGCCGGGCTTTTCGGTTTCGTAGCGGAGATAGAGGAACTCAGTAAGTTCTTTTGCAGTCTTCTGGTTCATGAAGATGCTGCGCATATTTACATTGCTGTTCTTTTCAATCGTCTGATACTTCGGGTTTCTGATGGTTAAATCAATTTCCCAAGGCTCTGCAACAAACCGCGGGATGTCTGCAGCACAGATGTAATAATCACGTTTGCCCTGAATATCCGGAAGTCCGGTATCAGTCTTTCCTGCTGCAAGATAGTCATTGACATTGATTTCGCAGGCAAACTTCCAGAACGGGATGTACTCCTGAACCGCATTGCTCATCGCAGCTTCCGAGAAGAAGTTCGGTTTTACTACCTCATAGGGAACAACTGATGCATCATCTGCAGTGATATCCAGAAGTGAACCGCAGGAATCACAGCGGGCAACAACTTCTCCCCACGGGCGTTCTATCTGGGATTTGCAGGAAGGGCACTGAAGAACAGTGTTTTCACGGGATAAGAGTTCCTGATCGGTAAGCTCTTTGGGGATACGAAGCGCCGGACGCATACGTGAGATTGAAGACATCGTGCCTGAAGAGGTGACGGTCTTTCCATCCTTGAAGGCAGGAAATGCCACCATACAAAGGGCGATTCCTATGAGCAGAATGATGAACTGCACAATTTCTGAAATCTGAATTGACTGTGAGGTAAACATCAGACCAACAGACGCACCAACCATCAAACCCCCTCCTGCGAAGGAGAGAAGCATCATACGGGTTCTTGCCGTGAGGTTCATGGGGCTTGTTCCGCCAAGAACTTCGCCTGTTACTGCATCGATTACTGCCGTGAAGTTTCCGGTGTTGTATGTGTAATGGAAAATCCAGACCGGAGCATAGACAAGCTCAAAGACCTTCGGGATGATGAAATACTTTTCAAAGGTAACAGATTCGATACGCTTGGCAAGATCTGCTTTAATCATTTTGCGGACTTCTTCTTTACCTTCTTCGTTTGCCTCGAGGGCTGAGCCGCCGGCATCCATAGCTGCAACGTCTCCTGCCGTGTAGGGAACTTCGCCGCCTTTGTCAAGCCAGAGTGTTTTTATGCCGTGCTGACCGGTGTCACAGGCGCATTTTGTCCAGGTGTATTCTTCATCAACAAGTTCTTCAAACTCGTTTCTGAGTTTGTTTCCGGTTTTTTCTGTGTATCCGGAAAAACCGCAGGCTACAGCAAGACCCTGAGCTACAAACCGCCAGAACGGGATGTAGAGGAGATAGGCTTCTGTTACTGTCATGGAGTCGTTGATATCTAATGCCTTTACTCCTTTTGAAAGCCAGTTTCTCAGTGAGCGGTCAGCTACACCCCGCGTAATCTTTGCCTTGTACATTAATTCGGAGACAGAGTCTTCCGTTGAGTGTTCAAGCACCATCTTTACCCTCCTCACGTTTGGTATTTAATATTGCAAGCATCTTACTGTAGCACAGAAGGATGATTAAGTAAATCGCGCCTGCGATAAAGATAGCCGGATGGAACAGGACTGCGAGAAGGCTGATAATCATAATCGGCAGAAATGCCATCAGGGCTATTTTTACCCAGTTCATGGGGTCTTTAAACGCATGCCATTCGGGAATTACGGTGCCGGATTCAGCATCGATTTTAAGCATGTAGATACTGTTCTGATATTTGTAGCTGATAAGCCAGAACGGGATTCCCACAAGCATTTCTCCGCGCGGGATTCCGTAAAGTGACGGATAATAATACGATGCATTGATTGTCGAGGGCAGTATTTTTTCATCGGCAATCGGAACCGGTTCACTCTTCGGAGATAAGGTCTGGATATCAGAAAGAAGTGTTCCGCATGCCGGTCTGCAGATTATTTTCAGCTCGTTTCCGTCCTCGCGCAGGAACCGCCAGAATGGATAATATACCAGCACAGCTTTTCCAAAACGGAAGGTTTCCTTCTTTTTCAGGATATTTTCTGAAATCCAGCGTTCTGCAATGCTTTTTGCCTCCTCTTCACTGGTTTCAGGTTTCTGAACGAATTCTGCGTTCAGCGGTTTTTTACTCTTATCAGCCATGAATATGTAATATTTCTCGTGAGAGATGATATATCTGTCCCTTGGGAAATAAGAACGGCGGGTTGGAAGATGCTCCCTGCTTTTTGAACACAAAGGGAAACTCTATTAGTTAAGCGAACAAACATATTGTTATGGCATTAAATTTAGATTCAACCATCGCAGATTTACTCCGTGAAAAACCGGAGAGCGCAGCAATCCTTCAGAGCTTCGGTATGGGATGTCTCGGTTGTGCAATCGCAAACAACGAAACTATCCGTGAGGCAGCTATGGTTCACGGAATCCCGCTCGAAGAACTCGCAGCAAAACTCGGATTCTAAGAATCCTGTTTCTTTTTAAACAGCGGATGTACATATCCGCTGAAACGTATTTTAAAGATTGATTAAGAGGTTAGCAGCCGCTGTGTTTTTGGATGGTGAGTTTTCACGCCGGGTTTTCGCGCGGGTGCGGGTTGTGAGAGTTTAGTGACAGTTTGGTGACACTTTTGTGACAGTTTGTGTTTTTGAATCTCTTTGATTTGGGGTTTGTTTTCGATTCTAAGCCGTTTGTGACA
>DALTWR010000092.1 GCA_029986975.1 Methanocorpusculum sp. | reverse complement strand
TCAAAAAAGAAGAGGCTGAATAGTCACAAATGTTTTTTACTCCACTTCATAGAGACCACATTAGAAAATGGAAAAACAAAAACCACACAAATCACCCTCAATTCCCAAATCAATCCACTTGAACACACATTTATCAAACAAACAATAAACCATATAATGATTTATGTAAAAACACCCGTCGCCAAAAAAGAACCTGCCCGCACATGAAAAAACCAGACGAAAACGAAACCAAAAAACAGCAGAACAAAAAAAAATCACCGCATCCTTGCAAGCGGTTTTGCAAGATGGCGGCGGGAATCCGGGGGAACTTCATACCAGCCGGGAGAAAGAGAACGCGAGAGATATGAAAGCTCACGCACACGCGCTGAACAGGAGCGGCACTTATACCCTTTCTTATAACCTGCGGAAGTCATCTTACCGCCGCAGACAGGACAGCGAGGAGCAGTTCTGTTTTCCAGAAGAGCTGCTTCATCCAAAGAAAACTTTTCGAAATGCAGAATGCCATGCAGATAGCTGCCGTAAACAGTAATCTTATCCCCGGGAATCAAAGCACGAACATACTCCCTGAATGATTTTGTCGGCTCAAACGCATAACACTCAACATCAGAAAGAGCAACAGAAACATGCCCCCCGCGATGCTCAACAGGATGCCCGACAACCTCGCCGGAATAAATATACGACCTGCCTTCCTCAAACACACCATCAAAGGGAAGCATGTGCGCATCTGTTCCCTGATTTGTTTCCCAGATTACATGGAAAGACTCAGGCTCGGATTTCAGATACGACACTGCCTTTTCCACCCATTCCGGAGATTCCCCGCGAATACCATAAAGAACAGGGTCTTTTCCGTGCGGAAGACACACCGCCTTGTCCGCAGAAAAATCCCACGTATCCCACGTATGCGGCGCAGTTTCAACTGCACTCAGCTTAAACGAATCCGCATCGAAAACACGCGGCGTTCCAAAAGCTTCGGGCAGACGGTAAGAAAGATACTCATACGTCTTATCAGGAAGCACTGCAGAAACTGCCGCAAGCGAACCGATTAAACCCCGGCGGTTTTTCCAGCCGCGATATACTGCACCAAGCTGGTGCAAAACTGCCTCAGCCTCTTCAACCGTACAAAAGGAAGTAAGCGCACGATAATAAAAATCAGACGGCGGCTTTTCTGAAACAAGCACAAATCCGGGATTTGTATTCTCACAATCGAACTGTGCATACTTTTCAATAAACTCACATACGGTTTGTTCGATTAACTCACTGTTTCCTTCGAGTTCAATACAGACACCGGCATTTCCCCGCGTTTTCCACGGCACATTCGGATTTAGACGGATTAAACGCATCCGTTTGATAATACAGCCTTCGCTTGAAAGCCGTTTTGCAATCAGTGCACCAAGGTATGTCGTACACATACCATCAGGCGAATCAGTATCATCAATTCCGAGATACATTCTTCCAAACCTCCTTTAATTCAGCAAAAGATGCTTCAGGATTGCGCCGCAAATGAGAAACAACCGCAGGCTCATGAATAAAGCGGCAGTCCTGACAGCTCCAGATTTTCCCCCGCGGCGTATCAATCTCTTCGGAAAATTCAGTATCGCAGCAGGGATAGAGCGGACAGTAGCAGAACGTACAAACCTGTCCGGTAAAATTATGGCATGGATAATACGGACATCCTTCCGGAAGCCACTCGTTCCAGTGATCTCCGCCATATCTGCTGTAAATGAAAAATGACGGACGGCTGCGCTTCGCCTGCGCCGCACACGAACCGGACGCCCATCCGCGGGAAACACCCCAGTTTGCAAGAAGATAATTATCAAACCGTGCAAGCGCCTCGTTCAAGGCAAACGATACTGTCATAGAGATTTTCCTGCCGATATCAGTCAGCGGACCTGCAAACTCCAAAGCAGCACCCGGATTTTTTTCACAAGCGATAATTGCTGCATCCGTTGATAGAGATGAAGAACCGACTTTCCGCTCCATAAGCACTTTCATTTTCGCTTCCGTTGTTGTCATCAGTGCACCCAATAACGCTGCATCCGTTAAAGGAACAGATGACACAACAATAATATTTACCGTACGATTCCGGTCAGAAACCGCAGCCGCGGCAAAAACCGTAATCTCATCATACTGAGCGATACAGGTATTCTTCACCGGAACAGCTGCAAGCAGCCCGAACTGCGGGGACAAAAACCCATACTTTGCTGAAACGCGCTCAATCCGCCGTTCTGCATTTTCTGAAAACGCAGGAGGCACCGAGATACTGAGGATAGTACTCACATCAGCAAGACCGCCAGCCGCGCCGCTGCTTATTGCACGGAAATCCCCGCGAATAACCAAAGCATCCGGTTTTTCATAGTAGCGCATAGTTGTACTCTAATGTAGGAAATGAAAGAAGATAAATAGAGAAGATGGACTGCTGCACAGATTAGGAAAAACAAATATGAACACAAATAATCCGCCCCTGAGAAAGAAAGAGAAAGAGAGAAACAGACTGTTTTTTGCCTAAGGCAACAGCTTTGATTCAAGTTGCAGAAAAGTATTATACTCAATAATAAACCACATGTTGATTTATAAAACAAATGAACATTAAACACACTAACCCAAATTCCCCGCAGCCAACCCTCACGAAAACAACCGCATCCGAATATAATATAATCCTGCAGAACAAACTAATATATATCATATGGAACATGCAGAACTCATCTCAAAAGCTTTTGAAGATGTAAAACAATCCCTGTTCGGATTTAACAACTTCCCCGCATGGATTAAATTATATCTTCTTCTCCTCATACCATTCATCGTAGGAGGAACAGCAGCAACAATTATACTTCAACTAATTGTAAAACCAATTCTGGTATCTCTCCTGGTAAATGATAACTTCGGATTTACCGAAGCAGGACTCTCCCAGAGTCTTCAGTTCTTTGCAATCATGTTTGCATTCCTGTGTATATTCATTGTTCCATTATTCCAGGGATTCCTATACCGTCTCATCAGAAGCGACACATTCCCGAAAAGTAAAAACGGATTCGGACTGTTCTTCTCAGGATGGCGTGTAAATATTGTCTGCCTGTTCTACGCCATCCCGATGATTATCCTCTACATCATATTTGCCTGCCTTTACTTCTTTGCATCAGGCAGGGTAAACGGTGTGGCGGGACTTGTCATAAGCGGGACAATGATTGGAGACATAGTGATATTCTTTATCTACTTAGTGCTGCAGTTTATTACCTTCATCGCAGTAGCTCTCTTCGGCATTATATCCCTGGTGCATGTCGCACGCGGAGCATCCTATAAGGAGGCATTCAAATTCAGAAACACCGCAAAGATAATCAAGGAAATCGGCTGGTATAACTATATCTTATGCGTAGTCACCTGTGCAATCTTTGTGCTGATTCTGACAGTCATCTTCTTAGGAATTGCCATGGGTTTCACCGGCGTTCTTGCAGCAAGCGCTATTGTGTTCCTCCTCTATCTCTTCCTCTTAATTCCGGTCGCAATCTTCTGCTGCAGATACTTAACCCAGGTCTATAACATTGGAACTGCACCCAAAGAAGAAGATATAGAAGACTTCGACGACTTCTAAATGGAAAGCGAACCATTTAAAATCCACTCCGGCTATGAGCCGAAAGGTTCACAGCCGGAAGCTATTTCCGCCCTCACGAAGGGAGTTCTTGAAGGTAAACAGTATCAGACTCTTTTAGGAGTTACAGGCTCCGGAAAGACATTTACCATAGCGAATGTCATAAACAATGTTCAGCGTCCGGTGCTTGTCTTAGCCCACAACAAAACACTTGCAGGGCAGCTCTATAACGAGTTTAAGGAGTTCTTTCCGGAAAACCGTGTAGAGTACTTCATCTCGTACTACGACTATTATCAGCCGGAAAGCTACATTCCGAAAAAGGACATGTACATCGAAAAGGATGCATCCATCAATCCGAGAATCGAGATGATGCGTCTTTCGGCAACAGCGTCGCTTCTGACAAGACGCGACACTATTGTGATTGCTTCTGTTTCCTGTATTTACAGTATCGGAAACCCGGACAACTTTGAAAATCTGGGTTTCGAGCTGAAAGTAGGGCAGACCATCTCGCGCCGTGAACTTGCTGAGCGTCTGGTATCTATTCTTTTTGAGAGAAACGATGTTGAGCTGATGCCCGGAAGATTCCGCATCAAAGGAGATACGGTTGATTTCATTCCGGGTTACTACAACAACATCATACGAATTGAACTGTTCGGTGATGAGATTGACCGGATTGCTGTTATCGAGAAATCTTCCGGAAAGGTTCTTGATAAGCCCGACTACTTCTTTGTCTATCCCGCACGGCATTTTGTAAGCTCGAAAGAGGAGCAGGAGCGGGCAATTTCTTCCATCCGCAAAGAGCTTGATGAGACACTTGCCGCAGGAAAACTGGATGACTTAAGTGCCCACCGCTTAAAGCAGCGTACCGAGTTCGATATCGAGATGATGGAAGAAACCGGTTCATGCAAGGGTATTGAGAACTACTCACGCCACTTTGACGGACGAGGCGAAGGAGAACGCCCGTACTGTCTTTTGGATTACTTCCCGGATGATTTTCTGCTCGTAATTGATGAAAGCCATCAGTCACTTCCACAGGTTAGAGGTATGTATAACGGAGATCATGCAAGAAAGCAGTCGCTTGTCGAATATGGATTCCATCTTCCAAGCGCATTTGATAACCGCCCGCTGAAGTTTGATGAGTTTGAAAAGTATATGCA
>DALTWR010000091.1 GCA_029986975.1 Methanocorpusculum sp. | reverse complement strand
TCCGAGGGCTGCAGTGTTTAAATCAACCACACGGAATTTGCAGACAGACTCATAGATTTCATCTTTAGGGGCTATCTCATACTCCATACATTTAGCACAGATAAACGGCATGTCAAAATTTGCAATCCCAACCCCGCACACAACAGGGTCTGCAGCAAACTTCTTTTTTCCCGCGGCACGCTCATGCATCCCTGAAAAAATCTGATAGATATTGAAAACAGTTTCTGCTTCATCTCCGTCTTTCCAAAGCCAGTGATGTTCATACTCAGGAGTTGTGATTACTTCACCTGTTGCCGGATGGAACAAATGAAAAACACCTCCAAGAAGCGTGTGACCTTTCCGGTACGGATTAACCGCTAACGAAAGAGATGAGCGTTTTCTCTCTTCCCGCGGCACGTATGCTTCCAAATCAAAGATAAGGAGTTCTGATTTTGTGGACTGATGAACCATGTCTGCCTTAGATTCCTGAAAGTTCAATAAGACCTAATATTCCTGTCCAGATAGAGTGAACCGCGATTGCGCAGGCAAGAAGACCGAAGATTTTCGAGAGAATAACTAGCACGGTCTCTCCGAGAAATTTCTTGATGTACGTGGAAAACACCAGAATCAGCCAGATACAAAGCAGAGCCAGCACAATGGCTGCAAGTGTTATCCAGAGTCCGTGTTCTGCACCTAAAATCATCACGGTAGTAATAGCTCCCGGACCGCACATAATAGGAGTTCCTATAATGACTCCTGCCATAGCTTTTTTCCCGCGGCGCGCAGGGTCTGCAAGACTTTTATGACCCGCAGACGACCCCCCAATCTCTAACCCAAGCACAATCTGAAGTCCTAAGATAAAGAGAATAATACCGCCAGCGATTCTGAAACTTGCGAGCTCAATTCCCAGCAAATCAAAGAGAATGTTGTTGAACAACAGGAATATGAGCATCAGCGCGCCTGCCACAGCGGTTGCAATGAGCGCCTGTTTGATTATTTCTTTTTTGGCAAGACCGCTGGTTAGGTTTATGAACATCGTAACCGAAAGCAGCGGGTCTAAGATGATAAACAGCGTAAACCAGACCGAAAGAATGAGCAGAATTACGTCAAGCATAGTATAATTATGATTATTATTTTTCCGCGGAGAATAATATTCTTAACCCGTCACTCGTATTTTGAACGGGTGAACTGTATCGGAATATTGAGATTGAAACGGGGATTTGAAACAATGTTTAATTTGAACGGGTTTATGGTAAGGTTAAACGAGGCGCCTGTCGGGCTGAGATTAATCGTAAGCGTTTTTCCTAAATATGATGCAAGATATGTTCTCTCCCCAACCGGTTTAACCTGAATAGTATCTGCACTTATGTGATGGTCTTTTCCTAAAATATGCAAAACCCCGCATCCTTTAGCAAATCCATCTGCTGTGATAGTGATTGTTCCTTCTCCGGACCCCATAAACGGGATATTTTTGTATGCTTTCCAGACGCCGGTAATTCTCTCCATTGTCTTAAGAGATTAGCAGTCTATCTATAAAGGATTTCAGACGATTTTGAAACTGACTGCACAAACAATATATTCCCCGAAAGCAAAACTGAAAAGAATCCTATGATTCGGGAAGTTCAGCGCATTGACCATATCGAGTTTGATGCTGAAAAATATACAGCATCCTTTGACGGAAAAACTGTCCCTATATCTCTTATCACCGTTACCGAAGGAGATGACCATGGACGCAAACGGCTTACGGTAACCTACAATCATGATGTGTATGTTCTTCGCTCACATACCTCAGATGCTGACGAAATAAAAGCCGCAGAAAAGCGCATCAAAGAGGCAGTTAAAGAGTACACGTTGGTATGCAAAGCGAGGGATGCCGCACGCAAAAAACAGGAGAAAGAAAGCAGGCGTAAAACGGGAAAGCTTGCTCAGATGAAACAGCAGATGACAGCAATGCAGGAAAATGCTTTGCGGATTGATAAGCGCCGCGGACGCATTCATTTCGCAGGTCATGATGTGTCAGCGCTCGATGTGCGGATGGAGATTGCCGAGTACGGCGGATGCAAACGTATGACGCTTGAGTATCAGGACCAGATTTATACGATGGCTCCTCCCGCGCAGGGAAAAGCATTCTCACAAAAACTTATGAACGCAAAAATGGATATGCTCTATAATGACTACTTAAAAGCGCGCGAGCGGGCGCTTGATTTTGCGGAATAAGTTTTTCAGATGGTAAATAGATGCCTCTCGCCGGAGATGGTAAAAAGCCCCGCGCGGACTGCGCAGTCAAGCCACCCGTACCAGTAGGAAAATACACAAAGGGCATTTACCATATCATCCGGAAGCAGTGTGCCGCCGAAAGATAATCCTGATGCGGTAACCGAAAAAATCTCTTTTGCTGCTGCAAAAGATTCAGTTTCAGAATCGGATGCTGCAGATACAACAGAGAGTGCTGATGTCAGCATCCGCTGATACCGGTATGTTTTTTCTTCGAGTTTATCAATGAGTTCCTTCGGGAACTCTTTTTCAAGCGTTGGAACGCCGGAAACCTCTGCTTTGGTAAAGCCGAGCCAGCATCCGGCATCAAGCCAGCCGAAACCGTATGCTGCGGCTGCAAAAGCGTTTACTAAATCACCGCGCTTAAAAAATACCTGCGCATCAGAGGCATAACAGCACACCATCTCTAAAATCTCTGCGGCTATTTTATCCAGAACTGAAGATGCAGGAACAGCCGCGGAGGCTTTTTCTGCACTCTCCGCATATTTTTTCAGAAGTTCTTCAATTAGCATAATCCTGCAAACTTTTCTAAGTATTCACGTTCTATATCGTGCAGTTCGGCGGGAACGATTAAGATATGAAGAGGACCTCCAAAATCGAAGTTCTTCATTGATTCTGCATCTCCGGCATGTACAACCGGCTCAGGAGATCCGGCACGGGCGATGCCGATGAATAAGGGAATCTTTGTCTCCATACGACGCGCCTGTTCTTCTAAGAGTTCGACTGCTTCGGATATTTTCATGTACCGCTCTTTATCTTTCTGGATATCGAGGAAGACAAGGGTGTGGAGATTTCTGGATAAGTTGTCACTGATGACCTCGATTGGTGTCATCGGAAACCATTTTCCATATGGAAACGGTACAGATACAGACTTTCCGAAGCGGTAATTCTGCAGACCTGAAAGCCCGCATACGGCTGTCATTATTGATGATGCATGGATGATTTTTGTGGGAACTCCCGCGTCCGCGCAGCGCGTTCTGATGTCTGCGTGCGTAGTTGCAACCATTGAGTCACCCCCGGTCAGGAAAACTGCGTTCCCGCGTTTTGCGGCATCGATTATTTGTTCAGGATGCACCTCTACATCTTCACGGACAAGCGGAATGATTTTTTTACCATAGAATGCTTCGAGTTTTTCGATGGATGCGCCCATAAGAACTGAGGTATAGACTTCAAGAAAGACGGTGTCTGCACTGCGGATGGCTTCAGCTCCGCGAAGAGATACGTCTAACTCATCAAAAAGACCGAGACCGACAAATGTGAGCATAAGTTATTATCTATTTGGCGGGAAGGGGTTTATGTGTTTGGAGTATTACGGCTATGTTCCCATCTCAGAATATTCTGATTGGGATGAGCTATCTTTATATTATGTCTTTTTAGGAAGAAGTGCCTGCCTGCTGTTAAGGAGCGATTTTGTCTGGCGTATGGCAGCCTGATTGAGTTTTATCAGCCGTTCACTTTGCGGAAGTTCTGCATAAATATATTCTGCATTCAATGTTTCGAGGTTTGAAAGTATAACGAGGGATGTGAGGTCTGCATTGTCTCTGATATTTCCCATTTTATCAGGATTTTCATCTCTCCATTCTTTTGCTGTTTTTCCAAAGAGAGCTATGTTTATGACGTCTGCTTCATCTGCATACAGTTTACTTTGCTGCGACTTGGTGACGGTTTTTGGGATAAGGGTTTCCTTAATGGCATCTGTCTGTATTTTGTAGTTGAGTTTGGTTAATGCGCGGCTCAGATTCCAGTCAAGAGAAATTCTGCTGTTCTCATCTGTTTTTAACCGCTGGTAGTCTTTTATGATGTATAGTTTGAACTCTGCAGATACCCATGATGCAAACTCAAAGGCAATATCTTTTTGTGCAAAGGTTCCGCCAGACTTTCCGGACTTTACTTTTATTCCTGCAGCATTGGTTAGTTCAATCCATCTTTTTGGTGAGAGGGTAAATGCGTTTCTTCCAGCTTCCTGCGTAAGCTGTTTCCATGCATCCGTGTTAAATAGCGGGTTATTAAGTATTTCCCAAAGTCCTAAAAAGTCGATTGTATCACGATTTCTCAGCCAATTTTTGACTACGTCATTTGGTTCACTGCTTTTATATTTGGCTATATCAGTAAGTGAAATATAGTCTTCCTGTCTCCCATCAGAAAGGATGGTGATTTTCTGTCCTTTTGCACAGATAGTTTCTTTGTACGGTGTTTCTTTTGTCATGTCTGTTTCATCCTGAATTGAGATGTCATATCCGGTTCATTTCTAAACCCGTCGAATTCGACGGGTTTAATACATACGTTTAATTGGAAACCGTTTTTGTTAAACCCGTCGAATTCGACGGGTTTAATGCTCATATTTAACTGACAATCATTTTTGTTAAACCCGTCGAATTCGACGGGTTTTGTGATGTCTTTTCTTAGCGGCATGTTCTTCTTGTCTCTCTTTGTTGTCTCCTGTTTTTAGTTCACACCTTATTCCTGCTGTAATTCGCGTATCACTTTTTCAAAG
>DALTWR010000090.1 GCA_029986975.1 Methanocorpusculum sp. | reverse complement strand
GATGCGGCGCAAAAAGAGATGGAGTTCATCAGTTCCTTCCTTTCCCTGAACTTTACCGTATGATGCAGCAGCATCGGCAAACTTTCCTTCTGCTTCTTCCAGACGTGCGCGGCGGTAAAGTCCAAGAGTGTCGCCATCACTGATGCGTGCGTAGTAAACAGCAGCCTTATCCATATCTCCTGCAGTTTCTGCGCAGAATGCTGCATCCTTTGCATATTTAGATGCGTTTTGCGGGAAGCCCTGCATAAGCTCATTGTACACGCCAAGAGCTGCAGAATATTGATTGGAACGCATCAGATATTCAGCATAGTCTGCTTTATAATGCTCATTATCCGGCTGTATGGATGCGAGCTGTCCTGCAATATCTGCTGCTTCTTTGTATTTTCCGGTACGGGAAAGCCATTCATATTTTTTATCCAGCAGATAGGTATTATCTGCAGTAAGGGAAACCTTCTCTATTGAGGAAAGAGCTTCTGCATAGCGTCCTGCGTCTCCTAAGAGAAGTGCCGACTGAATCAATGCTTCAGTGTTTTCAGGCGCTGCAGCTGCTGCCTTTGCGTAAGTGTTTTGCGCATCTGCATATTTTCCGATATATTTCTGCAGGGATGCAAGGCGCATAAGAATCTGGTCGTTCTGCGGTTCGAGTTCTGCGGCACGAATGTAGTGTGCGCAGGCATCTGCAAACTGCTGTTTTTCGGCGGCGGCTTCTCCGCGGGCAATCCACGGATTCTGCTTATCGCCTCTGCTGAATAATCCTAATCCTCCCATTGATAAATCCTCTATTTATATGTATCATATTTATTTCCGAAGTATAAAATGTATCTGGATATATTCCAGTGAATGAAGAGATTCGCTTGATATCCGCAGGGAAAAGGATGCTCATATACATTTTGTTAAATAGCATGAGATACAATTGATACATATGGATAAGAAAGACGAAAATTTACCTTATGATCCGGATACGCTGCGCCGGATTCAGGAACATCCGTGTTTCAGCCAGGATGCAAAGCATCTCTTCGGACGCTGTCATGTAGCAGTAGCTCCGAAATGCAACATCCAGTGTAACTATTGTGTACGTGACTTTGACTGTGTCAATGAGTCACGCCCCGGTGTTGCAAGTGAGATTTTATCTCCGGCTGAAGCTCTTTTACGGATTGATGAAGTTGTCGCTAAGATGAAGCACATCAAAGTCGTTGGTATCGCAGGTCCCGGAGATCCGCTTGCAAACGAGGAGACGTTTGAGACGCTGAAAGCTGTTCATGCAAAATATCCTGAGACAATTCTTTGCATCAGTACTAATGGTCTTCTTCTTCCGGACAAAATCGACGAACTTGAGTCATACAATGTCAAAAATATCACGGTAACCCTGAATGCGATAGATGCATCCATCGGTGAAAAGATTTACTCGTTTGTCGAGTACAACAACAAAAAATACACCGGACGCGAAGCTGCAGAACTTCTCTTAAGCCAGCAGATGAAAGGTATTGAAGAAGCAGTTAAACGCGGCATGCTGGTCAAAATTAACACGGTCTATATTCCGGGAGTAAATGACGCACATATCCCGGAGATTGCCAAAAAGGTAGGCGCGCTTGGTGTCTTTAACTTCAACATCATCCCGCTTATCCCGCAGTACAAGTTCAAAGACATTGTACCACCGACACCGCAGGAAAAAGCACACATGCATGAACTCTGTGCACCGTATGTACGGCAGATGAGACACTGCCAGCGCTGCAGGGCAGATGCTGTCGGGATGCTTGGAAAAGATGTTCAGGGAGAGTTTGGATGCGGCGGATGCAGCGGAAAACATGACGGCTCAGGCGGCGGATGCAGTCTGTGATGATATAAGCTGAAATCAGAATCTCATAAATATCAGGAATACCTATTCCCCCTTTTTTTGACTATGGATTTTGTATCTCATAGTGGATATTGATGTTAGGAGTCAATGTCCATAGAGATCAATAAACCTACACTCAAAAAAGGGGGTGAATAGTTACAATATCTTTTATTCCGCCTTCGCAGGGGCATTAACCGTAATCTCAAACATACAGGCGGGATCTCCATTTGCGATACATTCAGTTTCGTGTACTGAAACCCCTTCCGGATAGACTGCTGAAAATACCGCCTCAAGAACCCCTTCGCTGATAATACATCCGCCGGCTATTCCTTTCGGAAGAGTCATGCACTCATAACAGTTTTTAACCTCAATTACCAACGGACTTTTTGATTTGAGTGATAAATCCCCGAACTCATAGCGTGACCAGAACTCGGAAAGATTATCCACGGTTTTTTCAAGTGTCTCTGCCGCAATAAACGGAGTTATCGACTGACCTAAAATAATGCCGCCGCGCCGTATGACCGGGTTGATATGAATGCCTGATTCTGCAAGAGCTATGCGGAACAGATGCGGAAGCATAGCCTTGTAGTTGATTTTGTCATAATTCGTGTAGGTATTCTTGATTAAATCACGGAACTCGGATGTTGCAGAATATGTTGAAGGGACAATACTTCCGATATACTTCGCTGTCATCACGTAGGTTTTTTTCCGGCGGTCATTATTATCAGAAACACGCGTAATAATACCTGCGTCGGCAAGTGTGTTCACATACACAGAAACCGTTGATTTGGAAAGCCCCGTCTCATCTAAAATCTCCTGAAAAGTAACTGAACCTTTCCTTTGAATCAGATAAATAATCTTCAGACGAACAGGATTTCTGATAGTAGTAATGCTTCCATCACGGAGATATAGATTAAGTGTATTCTGACTATCTGCTTCAGGCATGAATTATATATAATATGAATGATTTGAATATTAAGATTGGGGTTGAGGCATATCAGCCTCCCCTTCCTTACTCATCGCTGAATGGAATCTCAATTGTGGTAAGGTCATTTGGAGCAAACACTTCTCCGGAAAATGTCTCTTTTGCATCACGCACATGACCTGCGGCTGATGTATAGCGGGAGCTGATATGCACTAACGCAAGCTGCTTTGGTTTTAGAATCTCCGCTGCAGCGCCTGCTTCTTTTGCGGTGGAATGCCACACCTCTTTTGCACGCTCCGCACCTTCTTCTTCATCAAAGGTTGCTTCATGAATCAGCAAATCCGCAGCGTAAAGCGCTTCATCCGGCTGCCTGAGAGGTCTCGTGTCTCCGGTATAGACAATTTTTCTTCCCGGTCTGCGCGCACCCATTACCTGCTCAGGGAAAATAGTAATCATCTCACCGTCACGCTCAATCTGTACCGGATTTCCGCGCTGAAGTTTTCCAAAAAGCGGTCCCGGCTTTACCCCGAGAGCGATTGCTCCTTCACGGTTAAACCGCCCCGGACGCATGTCTTCTTCTAAGACGTATCCGACACTTTCCATGCCGTGAAATGTCTTAAAGACATAGACCGAGTATCCGTTAAATGAAATAACATCTCCGGGGGCAACCTCAACAGCATCCAGCCTGAAAGGAATCTTCGGCGCTAATTCCCTGATAATCCGCACATACTTATCAACGCCTGATGGGCCGTAGATAGTCATCGGTTCGGTTCTTCCGTTGAAAGACATCGTTTCAATCAGACCGAACAGACCGAGATAATGATCTGCATGCCAGTGAGTAATGAAGGCAGCATTGACGACAAAACCGGTTTTAAGCCGCATCATCTGCTGCTGTGCTCCTTCGCCGCAGTCAAACATCAGCGTATCAGAGCCTCGCCTTACTAAAATGCAGGACGGATTGCGAAGCGGTGTGGGAAGCGCCCCCGCTGTTCCTAAGAAATGAACAAACAGTGTTTCGCCGGACATGTTAGAGATGCTCCTTTAAAAATGTCAGACTTTTTCTTCCCTCATCCGGACTTCTACCCTCTACAACCATAATTTTACCGTGATATGATTTAGTAACCTTCGGCGAAATCTTATTCCAGGAAATGTTGCCGCACCCGATGGGCAGATGGTCATCATGCCCTCCGAGATTGTCATGGATATGAATATGGCAGGCTTTTGGGAGAATCACTTTGCAGAACCGGTCAAGATTTCCGTTCGTATTTGCATGACCGATATCAAAGACAGCAGACATCCCGGTACCGTCAATTAAGCCGTCTAACTCATCTGCATCTCTGCAGAAAAAGTCATCTAAGTTCGGCATATTTTCAAGACACACAGAAACGCCGGTTTTTTCTGCGGCAGCGCCCAATCTTTCGCATGCGCGTTTATGATTCTGCCACGCAGGTGTGGGGTCATATCTGCTTGCGGGACTTAAGTATCCCGGATGAATTACGACAGTGTCAGTGATTTCTGCAGCCGCTTCAATAGTTGCTTCGAGCTGATGTACAGTTTCTTCCCAGATGGGCGTGTTTACTGATGCAGGATTTAAGTCGCTGAACGGTGCATGAACGGTTACCGGAAGACCGGTTTCAGCTATTGTTTTTTTCACCACAGCAAATGTTTCGGGATTGTCGAGACGGTAATTTCCGTCAGCAGAAATCTCCCAGCCGTCAAATCCTGCATCAAGAATCCCGGAAACCCATGCAGGGTCTTCCCAGATTTTCGATGATGATGCGAAGTAAATTTTCACAGAAGACCACCTAAGAATGCTTTTACTTCTGCGAGATAACTTTCACGGTCAGATTCATTTTTGATAACAACATCAGCAATTTCTGCAGCACGTTTCAGACCGAATGACTCCTCGCGGGCGTCGCGCGTGCGAAGGGTTTCAGGTTCTGCAGTATCATCACTTCTTCCGCGTGTTTTCATACGCGCCCGCCGTGTTT
>DALTWR010000089.1 GCA_029986975.1 Methanocorpusculum sp. | reverse complement strand
ATAGGGGGCTGAATAGTTACAAATATATATATATTACATCCGCTATTATATGGTATATGAACAGGAAACTCACCATCCTTCTTGGAATACTCTGCTGCATAGCAGTACTTTGTGCCGGCTGTGTTTCAGATGCGGAAAACACAGACGACATTTCCGAAGAACTTGCCTACTTTTATGAAATCTGCAAACTGCCGCACCCAAGCGGAAATACTGCAGCAATGCAGAACTACCTGATTTCTTTCGCAGAACAACACAATCTTCCCTATGAAAAAGATGAGGCGGGAAACATCCTCATACAACATCCCGGAACATCAGAAAAGACCATAATCCTGCAGGGACATCAGGACATGGTTCCCGCAGTCGAAGACGGCTATGTCTTTGACTTTAACAAAGACTCAGTTGAACCTTACATCAAAGACGGCTGGATTCATGCAGCCCACACCTCGCTTGGAGCAGATGACGGTTCAGGAGAAGCCATCATGTTAGCTGCATTATCAAGCCCCGACCTCAAAGACTGCACATTTTCATGCATCTTTACTGTTGACGAAGAAACAACAATGCTTGGCGCCTCATCCATCAATCCCGCATGGCTGAACGCTGATGCATTAGTAAACATCGACGGAGAAGCAGCACAGACAGCCACAATCTCATCCGCCGGAGCCACAACATTTAGTGCAGTGTTCACACCGGAAGAAAAAACAGTTCCGGAAAATAGAAAATGGTATCGTCTCACCATATCCGGACTTCTATCCGGTCACTCCGGTGATGACATCGACAAAGGAAGACTGAATGCAATTATGTTAGCAGCAGACTATCTCTCCGGTCTTGAAGACGTACAGATTTCTGCAATTACCGGCGGTACTGCAAAGAATGCAATTCCAGCCGGATGTGATGTGGTATTTACAACAACATCCGATGCGGCAGCCGGCATAGAAGACTGGCTTGCAGCTCACCGGGCAGAGACTGACCCGGGACTTACGCTTACTATTGAAGAAGCCAAATCCCCTGAAAAAGCATATACGGCAGAGTTTACAAAAACATTCCTGAACGCTGTGCTTGCCGCGCCGAATGGTCTTCTGGAAAAAGATGAATACGGACCCGCGGTCTCTTCAAATCTCGGCGTTCTCACTAACGAAAACGGCGCCATAGAAATCACGTGTTTAATTCGGGCGGCTGTAGCAGAAAAAGGAAAAGAAACAACTGAAAAAATCGCGGATGTTTACAGAAGAGCAGGGGCAGATACGACATACGAAGTACTTGGACCGAGCTGGAAGGAAAAAGGAGATACAAAACTCATGCAGGTAACCGACAACGCATATCTGAAAATCACCGGGGAACATGTCAGATTTGTTTCAATCCATGCAGGGCTTGAATGCGGTCATTTTGCAGAGAAAAACCCGGACCTGATGATAGTATCCATCGGACCCACAACTGAAAATAACCACACGATAAACGAACGTATGAATCTTGAGACCTTCGCAGAAGTAAAGGCAGTTACGTTTGAGATTGTAAAGGATTTCTGTAACGGTGTGTAATGCAGAGTGCGTAAAAAACATACACTCATTCTCTCTTTTTTGAATACGGGTCATTTTTTTTATTATGGGCTATAACCTCCTGTGCTGAAGATACAAACAGTTAGTGTGCAAAAGCTGCCAAAGTCATCTGCCGGCTGCACCTCTCCTCAAAACAGCGGAAGTTTCGGTTTATCTGAAAAGACCGCAAACGCAAGATACAAAGCGATTCCGGCACACATCAGTGTTAGAATAAGCATAGCAACCATGACCTCAGGAAAATCAGTCATCTGACAGAACAATATCAGCATAAATGCATTTCCGAACAGTAAAAGAGACGGCATGACACGTTCATCCTTCCACATAATATTCATAACACCCACCACCAGCAGAAGAACCACTGGTAAATAGACAAACACACCGGAGGTAATCATATCAAGAGCGTAAGCAAGTCCGCAGCTGATGAAAACAATCGAAGTCATCTTTCGTTTCCCGATAATCATCAGTGCCAGCCCCACAAAAATCAGCAGCCCATAGTCAATAAGTCCAAGGAATAAAACCGAATCAGAGTAGGTGAAATATGACATGTCAAGATACCCATAG
The DNA here is from genome assembly GCA_029986975.1 of Methanocorpusculum sp. Lineage (GTDB taxonomy): Archaea > Halobacteriota > Methanomicrobia > Methanomicrobiales > Methanocorpusculaceae > Methanocorpusculum. The sequence goes on along the minus strand of DALTWR010000089.1, from coordinate 2,649 downwards.
ACAAGAGTAATACTTAGAAGCACTGAAATCAGCAGATATCCGATAACAGGTCCGCATTTTCTAAATGTCATATCTCCGTTTCTGGTCAGATATTTTGCGATGGAAGTACGCAGTTTTTCTGTTCCGCAGGCAATAGATAACCAGATGAGAAACACGGCAGCAGCAGCCATAATCCACCCGCAGACAGTCGCATCGAACAGACAGGAAAGAGAAGTGAATCCCAGCAGAACATTAATGATGGCAAATGCATACTTTTGCGGATCTTTTGAGGTCAGTAAAATGATGGCGAAGAGAATCCCGAAGATACCTGAGATGACATTCATCATAACTATTCCGTTTAAGATTGCTGCAGAAAGAATCTCTACTGCCATCAGAATAAAGGTGACAGCGGTCATGACTCTTTTTCCAAGCAGCAGAAGAATAACACCGCAAAGAAGCGTAAACACCCCAAGGACAGCTCCCGGAAGATAGGTCGGGAAAGTATGTAATGCAGCATCCGCCGTTCCCGAATCAAACATGTCCAGCATCATCATGACAAAAAAGAGTGCGATGGCTAACAGACCAAAAGACGTCAGGATATTGCGCATATCGTTTTTCCTGCTCTCATTAATTGAAACAAAAAATTGCGTGTCTTTATCTTCAGAGGAGTCAGTATTTTTTCCCCCCGCAGCTGCGCTATTTTTATTTTTCGTAATAACGAAGTACAGTCCCGGAATTACGAGAAGCAGTGCCGTACCAAATGCCATGTCCGGAATCTCTGAAAATATTATCCATGAGACAATGATTCCAAGCATCGGATAGATGCTGGAGATTGTTGCTGTTTTTGCGACACCTAATTTTCTCTGGGCATAAAGGGTAAAAAGAAATCCAAGACCGCTGGTACACATCCCGACAATCATCATGAAGATAATCGTTGAAAGAGACGGGGACAAAAGACCTGAACTGAAAAACGGCATCAGGGAAAAAGACAGTAGGGAAACGCCAAATGCCTTAACAATAGATGTTTCAACAGGATTTCTCTCTGACACTTTTTTCATAATGTTGTTGGAAAACCCGTAGAAGACAGTCCCGCCCAGAATTAAAAGTGCCCCCGGTGTAAACTCAAATGCCGATATGTCAGTGATGGTAAGAATCATTGCGCCGAAGGTAATGAGCATTATGGCAATCCATAGCCGTTTTGAAATCTTTTCCTTAAAAATAAAAAATGCCAGAAGTGCGGTTGCTACAAGGGTAAAATTATTGAGCACAACTCCTGTTGCTGCAGTGGTGTTTATCAGACCGAAGTTTACCATTAAGGATGCAGCTGTTCCTGCCAGTATGATGAGTATGAGGTTTGGTGTGTCCTTTTTTCGGAGATGGCGTGTCGGGTCTATCAGTGTTGTTTTTCTCCCGAGGATGGCGATGATAAGCATGCCTGTCATCATGCCAAGATGGAGATAGGCTGAGACTGTTATTGCATCACACTGCTCGACCACTAACTTTGTTAATGGTGTTTTTAATGCCATGCACACTGCAGCAGCTAATGCACAAATTACTGCAAATGCGTAGGTATTTTTCGGGAGAGTGCGAATATTCATTTGTATGATATATATGTTTATTTGTTGTACTGATAATATTTCCTCACGGTAAGCAAAAGTCCGCCTGTGCTGTACTGTAATTATTTAACTGCTTCATGCTTCCTCCAATTCACGCGCAAACATGCTGATACAATTACTCCTAATGTTGTCTACTGCTTTACGATAAAACGCTTTTTCCGGCGTTTCAAATGTACTCCAATCTAAGCTTTGATGTGGTCTTCTTTTGTTATACCAGTCTATGAACTCCTGAAATGATGCAAACCTGTATCTATTTGCCTCATATGTCTGGAACCATCGTTCTATCTTACCATTCGTCTGTGGATGTTTGACTTTGGCTAATATGTGGACAATACCATATTCTTTACAGAAATTTTCAAATGAATGGTCAGCTTCATCAAACTTATCTCTTCTTGCCGCATAGAACTGTGTTCCATGATCTGTAATTACTTCCCTGATTGGAGAAATGTACACATATTTTTCGTATGCTTCTTTGAGAAGTTGAATTGAATATGCTGCTGTCTGTGCCGGGAATTCACCGCCAGACAATACCATCCGGCTTGCATCGTCAAGAACAACACAGACATTTGTTTTGCCATCAGAACAGGCATACCAATCCATATGAACTGCAGATAAACTGTGTTCCCTTTCATAACGAACACCCTTCTTACGGGGAAAACTTTTACGAGGATCTTTCTCTGTCAAACCTGACTCCAGTAATACCTTATGAACAGTCATGCTGCCTATAGGTATACGATGTTTTTCACGAATATATTCCGCAAGTCCAGATGAACCAATGTTAAACTCTTTCTTCAAAGAGATGATTTCATTACGAAGTCTATCAGAAGGAGGATGGCATTTGGGTCCACGACGATGAATTATTGGGTAGACTTTTGTTTGTTTATATTCAGAAACCAATTGAGATACACGAGCAGATGAGATTCCATGCTGATATGCTACAGATTTTATAGATCTATGGCGGAAATGTACAGCATCAACTATCCGACGAATTTCATCATTAGTTAATGTCACAGAAATATGTTCTTTCTCACTACTTAAAGATGCGTTAAATAAA
>DALTWR010000088.1 GCA_029986975.1 Methanocorpusculum sp. | reverse complement strand
TTTTTGGATAAGGCAACCGTTAATGCAACACGCTGCAGTTCTCCGCCGGAAAGCGTGGATAAATCCTTATCGAGAATTGTCTGGAGAGATAATTTTTCAACATAGTAGTCGAGCTTTTTACGCTCGTCATTTGCACGCAGGAGGTCAATGACTTTTCCTTTGAAGGCCTTCGGGATAAAGTCAATGTACTGCGGTTTAATGGATGCTTTAATATTCTTCGCGGCAACTTTTTGCAGATAGTCAAAGAGTTCTGTTCCTGAGTAGTGCTGCAAAATTTCATCCCACGAAACCTCATGGTCAAAGACACCTAAGTTCGGGCGAATCTGTCCGGAAAGAATTTTAACCGCCGTGGATTTACCGATACCGTTCGGTCCTAAAACACCGGTTACTTTTCCTGCAACCGGCTGCGGAAGTCCGTAGAGAACAAAGGCATTCGGTCCGTAACGGTTGACCGGCGTCTTCAGCTCTTCAGGAAGCTGAATAATATCCAATGCCTCGAAGGGACACTTTTTCACACAGATACCACATCCGACACAAAGTTCTTCGGAGACCTCAGCACGTCCGGATTCTCCGATTACAATTGTCTCATCGCCTGTTCTCACGCGGGGGCAGTAGAGAACACACTCCTGTCCGCATTTCTTTGCGTGGCAGCGGTCTTTGTGAACGATAGCTATTCTCATAACTTAAGCGGAAGAAGGGCAGTCGACAAGAGCATCGTCCAGGTCATAAACCATGCGCAGAAGGTCATGAATCCCTGATAGAACCAGTCTTTCTTGCCGAGTTTGCTGACATCAATCTTGATGAGCATGAAGATGGTCTTCTGAATAACAACTGCAACAAGCCAGACTAAAATGCCGATAATCCAGTTCGGCGGGGCTGCCGGATTGAAAATATCTGTTCCTGCGAGATAGAAAGAAACTATACCTGCGATGATACCAAGAACTAAGGCGATGGCAGTTCGTATAATACGGAGCACATGCTCTTTTTTCAGGCGGGCGGTTTTTTCTTCGGGAGTCTCTTTGCGCTTGGGTGTCGGCGCCTGTGCCGGCGCGTGGTCTGCAGATGCAGAAGGTGCTGTCTGCTTTGACTCTTCTGCAGCTTTTTCTGCTTCGGTCTTGGTATTTGCCGTCTGGTTTACCGGCTTTTCTCCCGGCGCCGGTGTGACTTCAACAACCGGATCCGGGACAAAGCGCATCTCGATTGCTTTTTCCGGACAGATTTTTACGCATCTGCCGCATCCGGTACAGAGGTCTTCAACGACAGTCGCCTTCTTATTTCTTCCGATGAAGATGACCGGCATATTCTTTTTTGATGCCGGACAGAACTTCACGCAGCGGCTGCACATTGTTGTGTCGCATTTTTCTTTTCGTATGAATGCTACCTGCATGTAGTATCTCCTTTCAATAATGTTTAATTATATTAGCTCCCACGCCTTATTTATATTAGGATTTATGGCGACGAAACAAGGCATGAGCGGAGTCGATGTCAGAGCTGAGGTAAGCGAGCTTGCAGCAAAGCTTCCGCTCTGGATTGGCAAAATATATCAGTATAACAATACCTCATTCGGCTTCCGCTTAAACGGCGAAGAAAAAGCGCGGTATCTTTTCTACTGCGAAACAGGCATCAGGGCGCATTTGGTAACAGCGCTGCCTCCCGCACCGAAAAACCCGTCTGGATTTTCGATGTACTTACGTAAATATATCGAAGGCGGAAAAGTCTTATCCATCCGGCAGAAGGGTATCGAGCGCGTTATTTTCATCGAAATAGGCAAAGGGGTAAATGAATACTATCTAATTATCGAACTCTTTGACGAAGGAAACCTGATTCTGACAGATAAGAATTTTGTCATCTTAAACGCGCTTATCCAGCACAGATTCCGTGACAGAGACATTATTGCCGGCGCGGTCTATAATCATGACATGACAAGTCCTGAGGAGCTTACCTACGAAGAGTTCGCAGAAAAAATCACCGCGGAAGACTCGGATGTTGTCCGCGCTCTTGCGAAAAAACTGCTTTTAGGAGGAGTCACTGCTGAAGAAATCTGCAACGCATCTGGAATTTCCAAGTCCATGCCTGCGCGTTTTGCAAATGAAGCGCAGCTTCGTCCGATATATAGAGCAATGACGGCATGGTTTGAAACGTTATCCAACACGGATGCAGTTATTGATTCAAAGGGGGCGTTTCCGTGTGCGTCTTCGATGCGCGAGCCCATTGCGAGATATCCGACGTTCTCCCTCGCGCTCGAAGCCTTCTATCCGAAGTTTGAAAAGAAAGCGGCTGAAGAGGTAAAGGTAAAACTCAGTGCAAAAGAGCGTATCAGACAGCAGCAGGAACAGGCAATAGTTTCGTTTGAGAAAAAGGCAGCACTTGCCACAGAAGCCTCGGAAATCATCTACGGGCACTACGGCGAGGTAAAAGAAACAATCGATGTCTTAGCCGCGGCAAGCCGTAAGATGTCATGGCAGGAGATCGCTTCCGTGCTGAAGAAAAGCGACATGCCTGCTGCAAAGCGGATTGTGTCGTTAGATGCGGCAAAAGCGTCCGTCGTGCTTGACTTAGGCGAAAAACAGAAGGTTACTATCTTCGTTAACGAAAGTCTTGAAGCAAATGCAGGACGCTATAGTGAGCAGGCGAAAAAGTTCCGCGCAAAAAAAGCCGGTGCTCTTCGTGCGATGGAGTCTATGGCGCAGCGGCTGAAAAAGCGGAAGCACGCAAGGTCGGAAAACTGAAAGCAAAGTGGTATCACCGGTTCCGCTGGATGGAAACCTCTGACGGCGTTTTAGTAATCGGCGGACGCAACGCAGACCAGAATGAAGAACTGGTGAAAAAATACATGGAAGGAAGAGACCGGTTCCTTCACGCGGATGTGTTTGGTGCATCCACGGTTATCGTCAAAGGGGCTACAGAACACATGGATGAAGCAGTCAGCTTCGCCGCCTCGTACTCGCGTCTCTGGTCTTCGGGAAGCGCCTCCGGCTCGGTTATTGAAGCAGCACCTTCGCAGGTAAGCAAGACGCCGGAATCGGGAGAGTATGTTGCGCACGGTTCTTTTGTTATCAGAGGCGAGCGTATCATTCACAAAGATGTGCCGCTCGAAGTCTCGATTGGTCTTATGACAGAGCCGGTTCTTGCCGTCATTGGAGGAGTCCCGTCCGTAATCGAAAAGAAGACGAAGATTTCCGTGCGGCTTCGCCCCGGAACGTTTGAAGGAAACGATATCGCAAAGAAGGTCTTACGCAAACTGAAAGAAAGTCTGCCTGACGGTGAATCCAAGGCAGTCCGCGCAGTGCTCAACACTGAAGCCGTCGCCGCATTTGTGCCGCCCGGAGGATCTGATATTGTATGAAAGCGGAAGCTGCAGAACCGCTGAAGCATGACGGATTCGGCGAGTACAAACTCGTCGCCGACTCGCTTGACGACTCATGGCATCTCTCACATCTGATAGCTGCAGGTGACATGGTCTATGCAGTAACCATGCGAACCGTTGACGGTCCGTCTGATAAGCTTCGCGCGGAAAAGCTGGAGAAGCGTCCGGTCAGAATCGGCGTGAAAGCGGAAAAGGTTGAGTTCTCGCCTGATGCAAACCGGCTGAGAATCTTCGGGACGATTGTGTTCGGACCTGATGTAGGTCAGCACCACACAATTAATGCAGAAACCGGCTATGAGGTATCTGTTGTTAAGCGCTGGATGGGTGTTGATTTAGCGCGTATTGAGCGTGCGGTTTCTGCGTCGGTTCACGGGGTTGTGCACATCGCCGCAGTTGAAGACGGCGAGATTGAACTTTACCGCATCAGACAGTACGGTCCTGAGCGGATTGTAACACTTACCTTAGGCAGCGGAAAAACGGCAGGCATCGATTCCCGCGAGGCTCTCTTTACCGCAGCTGCTGAAAAACTTGCGCCGGTCACAGGGAGTATAATTGCGGCAGGTCCGGGCTTTGTCAAAGATGACTTTCTGTCATATCTGAAACGCAAGGCTCCTGATATTGCATCCCGCGTGATGACGGCAGAAACCCGGCGCACCGGTTACGGCGCGGTGCAGGAAGCGATTGGCAACGGCGTGTTAGCCCGTGCGGCTGAGGATATTCAGCTGGCGCGTGAGGTCTCTTTCATGGATGAGCTGTTTTTGCGCATCGGAAAAGGCGGCGCGGCGGCTTACGGAATAGATGAAGTCCAGCGGGCAGTTGATTTCGGGGCTGCTGAGTCGATTTTAATTTCTGATACAATGCTTCGCGAAGGACGTTTTGCAAAACTTTTAGAGGAAGCTGAACAGATGAATGCTGATGCTGTTGTGCTTTCAACTGAGTTTGAGCCGGGCAAACGTCTCGAAGGTCTTGGAGGAATTGCGGCGCTTCTTCGTTTTCCTATTGTATGAGTGATGAATGAAACGTTTTCTTTATATACTGCAAAAGACTATATTATAAGGCACTAAGTGCGGTCAAGTGTCCTGGTAGGGTAGAGGATATCCTTAGAGCCTGCGGAGCTTTAGACCGGGGTTCGAATCCCCGTAGGGACGTATCTCTTATTTTGTTTTAGTTTCTTTTACAATAGATGTCTATTCACTTCTGACTATTGTCTATCTCGAAACAGCATGCTGCAGACAAGTTTGTTCAAAATGTATTTGTAACTGTTTAGCGTCCTTATCTGAAATACAAATGGTTGAATTGGTTGGCATAAATTGCCAAAGAAACCGCAAATCTCCGCAAATCGAGAAACGCAAATCGCAGCCCTATTCACCCCAGCTGTTCCACGCTTATCGCGTGGCTGGGGCGGGCTGCTAAGATG
>DALTWR010000087.1 GCA_029986975.1 Methanocorpusculum sp. | reverse complement strand
GTGTAAGAGACGAGTTCACTCTTCGAGAAGTGGAGTGCAATTTCGCGTGCTGCACTTTCCGGTGCATCGCTTGCGTGAATTACATTCTTGCCGACAGATAATGCGAAGTCACCGCGGATAGTTCCCGGTGCTGCTTCTGCCGGTTTTGTTGCGCCGTTCATCTTGCGGACTTCAGCAATTACATTTTCTCCTTCGAGAACAAAGCGGAAAACAGGTCCGCTCATAATGTATGCCTTCATTCCCGGGTAGAACGGTTTGTTGACGTGTTCAGCGTAGTGCTGGTCGACAACTTCTTCAGAAAGGATACCGAATTTTGCTGCTGCAATCTTGAATCCTTTCTTTTCGAAACGTGAAAGAATTTCGCCGATGAGTCCTCTCTGGACTCCGTCCGGCTTAACCATCACGAATGTCTGCTCCATGGATTTACTCCTTTCCGCGTGCCTTGCGGCCTGCTGCTGTCCAGGCAACTCTTCTCGGAAGTCTTCCTAAGTTGTAGTTGCTCTGGCATTTGGAAGAACAGAAGTAAAACACAGCGCCGTCTTTTCTGACAAAGAGCTTGCCTGTTCCGGGTTCAAGCTGCTTTCCGCAGTAGCTGCAGGTGTATACATCAACCATTTCTTCTCACCGTCTTGAAAGTTTCTTTGCTTCGCGTTCGGTTTCAAGGAGCATTAAAATGTCACCTTCACGGATAGGTCCAAAGGTGTTGCGGGTAATAATGCGGCCCTTGTTTACGCCATCGAGAACTCTGCACTTAATCTGGGCTGCTTCGCCGTGCATACCAGTAAGTCCAATGACCTCAATGACTTCTGCTGGCGTTGCGTCGTCTGCCATAGGCTTATCCTCTCAGTGCCTTAATCTGACCAGCAAGGTCACCAATGATTTCCTTGCCCTTTCCGGATTTAACGATTGCAACAGCAGTGCATCCGACAGAAAGTCCGCATGCTGCGCCAAGGTCTGCCTGTTTGGAGATAAAGATGAACGGAATCTCTTTTTCGTCTGCAAGTCCGGGGATGTGCATGACGATTTCTTCCGGAGAGACATCTGCGCCGATTAAAACAATCTCTGCAATGCCGCGCTCGACAGCTTTGGTTGCTTCGTTTGCGCCTTTCTTAATCTTTCCTGTGTCGCGTGCAAGCTCTAATGCTTCAAGAGCTTTGTTCTGGAGTTCTTCCGGAACCTCAAACATCTGGTAAATCTTACCCATAGTTAATCACTTCACTCAAGGAACTTCTGTTCCTCTCATTGCTCATCAGCGGTTATGAAAAATGACGAGACATTTTCACGTGTCCGTTAAGGAGTAACTGTATATATTGAATCTGCAGAGGTTTAAAGATATGGTTTGTTCGGTCGGGAAAAATCCAAAGGGGTTGAGGGTGCCGCTGCATGTCCTCTTTGCTGTTTGGCTCGATTTTACTTTGCTGTCAGCGTTTGTTTGTGCGAAGATGTTACCGCAAAGGAAGACTGCACACTATCAATGAAATCAGCTACATCCGCTGATAAATCCTGCACCCGGGTACTGAAAACACCCGTTCAAGACCTTCCTCAGGCAGAGATACCTGATATTTTTCCCGCTCGACCTCGCCGACAAACAGATACTTCACATTATACTTATCCATAAGGAGGATCGTACGCTCCGGATTTTCATACATCTCTTTCAAATCCGCACTAACCTCACTAATTGCCTCATCGTCCGGTCTCCATACCTTCTCATGCCCTTCCCAACCAAGAGGTGTCGTAAGGCCTGTAAGAGCGGAGATACGCGCCGAATATTCATATGAATCCCCTGCGGCTTCTGCAACTATGTCCTCAGGCGCTGCATGCTTATCAAGCCAGGCGATGCCCATGGCATCCGACGGACAATACGTAGAAAGCCACGCTGTCCCATCAAGCGTCCCGCCGTTTCCATCAGAATAATTAAATGCACACCCGGTAAGGACAACAATGACTACAAGATACACAATACCTGCCGCTGCCAGAAACCGCTTTCTCGAAACTCCGGCAAACCTTCCCCTAATCCATCTGCCTATCATCATAAATGCTGACGACCCCAGAATAAACCAGCAGGCAAACCCTATCTTAAACACCGTATTCATCCGTTCGTATGGGTCCCACATATAGTCATTGAGATAGAGTATCTCCATTAGAATCAGCAGGATACAGCCAGCTGCCGCAAAAAACGTATCCACGTGCTTTTCCTTTTTGAGCTGAAGAAGGAGAAGGAGGAAAAGACAGACTCCTGCAGAACCGTATCCTAAGAAAGAGAGGACAACCGGAATGATGACAAGCCACCAGTACTTTTTCAGGGTTTTGATACAATCCAGGAAAACGATGAACAGCAGAATCCCCCACATCCCGAGGAATAGCGGCAACGCAGATGGAGATGTAACAATGCCGACACCCTCAACTGAGGAAACTTCAGATGAAAGCAGCGACAAAAGATACGGCGCATAGGAAAGAATCGAAAGGAACGGCACGAGCAGAAGCGGCAGAATGTCATGGCGGGAGATTCCCTCACGGTCTTTTACCATCAGGAAAACTGCGACCGCGGCAGCCGCAAGGTAAATCGGTGCGTAGACTAAAACATCCCAGGCATTCATCGCGGGCATCGTCCCGAGCGAAAGGGAGAGAAGGACTGCAAGAAGATACTTTCCGTAGACTGGAATCTCCCGCCATTTTACGAGCAGAACGGTTAACAGACAGATAAAGAGAAGCTGGTTAAAGCAGCCGAGCACATGTGCGTGCGGGTCACCGAAGATAAACGAGAAGAGAGGATACTCATTGATGGTTTCCGAGGGGACGCTCCCGATTACCCGTGTTGAGTTCCAGAATGCTGTGGTTATCTCTGCACCCAGAACGAGCTGCACAAACAGGGCGATGTTCGGGATAAGGAGGATGAGTGTAGGAATCCATGCTCTTCTTCGGTCAAAGAGAAGGTATCCTATTGAGTAAGCGGAGACAGCAGCAAGACCGAAGACTAAGGGGAGCATCAGGTTAAAGACCACTGCGGAACTTCCAAAGGCGAGAATACCAAGCACTCCGCACATCCAGTGCCCCAAATAGTAATAGACGGTTAAGGGCGCCCCGCCTAACCACGGGTCTGCGGGGATAACCGAGGGGTTGTTCATGATGCTTCCAAGAAACGCCGCGTCCATGAACTTTTCGCCTGAGAGAATTATTCCCGGATAGGTGAACCTTACTGCAAGCAGCAGCACGAATCCCGCTAAAAAGATAATATCAAAGACCGCGTTTTCCTTCATCTCGGAAAATGTGATCTGTTTTTTCCAGAGGGCAAATCCAAGAAGGGCTGCGAACGGGATTAAGGAAAGCTGGACCGGAAGCTGCAGGAGTCCCATATACCATGAGACAAGGGTGAGCAGCAGAATCGATATCGGATAGGCGAGGCCGTAGTAAATCTTCGGGAGAGCAGGCCTGAGGTAGGGGTAGACTGCAAGCTGACAGAATTTGACAATGATGAGAAGCAGGATGACGGTAAGCGCCTGAAACTCAGCTGTCATTACACTCTCCCTTTAGGCTTTGTTTTTCTGTTATGCTTTTTTCTCCCTCTTTGAAAAGGCGTTTCTGTATTCTATTGACTGCACGCACCATTCTAAAAATATCAAACGGTTTGATATTTGACTGAAGGCCTTGTTTCCGGATAACCGGCAGTTCTAATATCTGATATTTGTACTTCTGTGCAATGGTCAGCACTTCAGTATCCCAGGCTCTGCCGCGCTCAACTGTTTCTGCCGCAATGGATTTCAGAACGGATGTTCTAAACCCTTTAAATCCGCACTGAAAATCAGAATGTTTCAGATTCAGTTTATGGCGTATGTAGGAAGTATATACTCTGCTCGCTGCAGCGCGTGCGAAGTTTCGCGGTACTGCAGACAATGCTTTTGTCTGCGAACCTATTACTATGTCATATCCGGATTTGAGCGCGTTAGTCATCCCGCGGAGGTGTTTTAAGTCGGTTGATAAATCAACATCAAAGAAACAGAAATACTCTCCTTTGGCAACAGAGAGCGCATCAAGAATTGCGCCTCCTTTTCCTCTCCGGACAGAAGAGTGGCAGTGAACAATACAGTCATCGGCCATTGAAAACATTTGTGCAGATGCTTTACAGACATCTCCATCTGATGCTATGATGATTTCAAAAGGCATCATCAGTTTCTCTGCTGCCGTGATGACTTTTGGAATGGCAGCTTCGAGAAGTTCTCTTTCGGATAAGACAGGTATGGCGATGGAAAGCATTGATGTGTATTGTTCTTATCTATTCTGTTTTTACAAACATAAACATGCAGGATAGATGATACTCGCAAATCCCCTGTAAAAATGGAATGGTTTTAGCGGATGATGCCGATGTATGGAAGGTTTCTAAACCGCTGGTCGACATCAAGACCGCATCCGACAATAAACGAGTTGCCTATAGAAAATCCGATGTAGTCTCCTTCGAAGGGCACAACACGGCATTCGTGTTTATCAACTAATGAGCAGACTTTCAGAGATGCAGGGTTCTTAGACTGGATTAAATCTTTCAGTTTGGAAAGTGTTCTTCCGGTATCAATTACATCTTCAATGATGATGATGTGTTTACCTACAATTTCTTCTGCAGAAACATCGAGTTTCATGGTAATGATTCCGGTTGATTTTGTACCGGCATAACTTGATGTCTGTACAAATTCCATAAAGACCGGAAGCGATATGCGCTTTGCAAGTTCGCATGCGAAAAAGACAGCGCCTTTCAGCGTTACCAGAAACGTAATTTCACATCCGGCATAGTCGCGTTCAATCTCAGCCGCAAGTTCACGGAT
>DALTWR010000086.1 GCA_029986975.1 Methanocorpusculum sp. | reverse complement strand
GCAAGAGAAAAACCTTATATTCTAAGGCGTCACTCTACTAAGACTTTTGAACTGAGGGAGCGGGTAAAAAAAAATTAGTGTCTGAAGTGTCTCACACCGGTAAATATCATTGCGATACCAAGTTCATCAGCCCGCTTTAAGACCTCATCATCACGGATAGAGCCTCCCGGCTGAATAAGAGCAGTAGCTCCTGCCTTTGCGGCGACTTCAAGTGTATCAGGGAACGGAAGGAAAGCGTCAGATGCGACAACAGTTCCCTTCATCGTTCTTCCAAACTCTGCCGCCTTTTCGATAGCAATCTGGGCAGAATTGACACGGTTCATCTGACCGACACCGATACCGACCGTTTCAGTCTTGTTCGTGTAGATGATTGCATTACTCTTTGCGTACTTGACAACCTTCCATGCGAGCTTTAATGCCTCTTCCTCATCTGCTGTGGGTGCACGTTTGGTTACAACCTTCCAGTCCTCAGTGTACTCAGGAGTCCGCTGAACTAAGCATCCGCCGTCAATGGTTCTGAGTTCATCAGCTTCAACAGCCGGCGGTAAAATTAACAGACGCATGTTCGGTTTTGATTTGGAAAGTTCAAGTGCTTTTTCGGTAAAGGACGGAGCGACAAGAACTTCAACGAAGGTAGAGCAGATTTCCTTCATCACCGCTTCATCGACTTCGGTGCTCATGGCTACAATAGAGCCGTAAGCAGAGACCGGGTCAACCTCGCGTGCCTTGATGTAGGATTCAAGCTGGTCTTTTCCTAATGCAACGCCGCAGGGATTGTTGTGCTTTACAATAACGGTTGCAAAGCCCTCGAGGTCACGGCAGAGAGATACTGCTGCATGGACGTCGAGATAGTTGTTGTAGGACATCTCTTTGCCCTGTCCGGATGTCTGTCCGGCAATGCCTGCAGTTCCATAGACTGCTGCTTTCTGGTGCGGATTTTCTCCGTAGCGAAGAACTCTTCCGTTCTGGAACTGAACGGTGTAGGTGTCCGGGAACTCTTTTCCGACGCCCTGTAAGTAATTGGAGATTGCTGCATCGTATGCTGCAGTACGGGTGAATGCTTTTGCGGCTAACCTGAAGCGCTGCTCGTAGGTTGTTCCGCCGTTTTCTACTGCTTTGATGACTTCTGCGTAGTCAGCCGGATCTACAATTACGGTTACATCCTTGAAGTTTTTAGAGGCAGCGCGAATCATTGCAGGACCTCCGATGTCGATGTATTCAATTAACTCATCGATGGGGAGGTTTTTCTTCGACATCTCCTCGAACGGATAGAGGTTTACACAGACAAAGTCGATGGCTTCGATGCCGTGTTCTTTCATAACGCCTTCATCAATACCGCGTCTGCCTAACAGACCGCCGTGTACTTTCGGATGAAGGGTTTTTACGCGCCCGTCCATCATTTCCGGAAATCCGGTGTATTCAGAGACATCTTTTGCGGGAATGCCTGCCTCACGAAGTGTGCGGGCTGTTCCGCCGGATGATAAGATGCCGATATTTTTTGCAGTCAGGGCTTTTGCCAGCTCAACAATGCCGGTTTTGTCCCATACAGAAAGCAATGCAAGTGTCATTAGTTATGTATTGGCGTTATGAATAGATTAAGATATGGAAGTGACTGAGCATCAGTGAGATAGAAAGACCTGTGAGATAAAAAGAACCGGATAAAATGACTCACGTAAGTCCGGAAAAAATGAGTTGGAATTAAATTATATCTTCTGCCCGCATTCGGGACAGAACTTAGAGCCTGCCGGAATCTTCGCGCCACACTCGGGACAAAACGCAGCGCCTCCTAACTTCTGACCACATGAGGGACAGAACTTCGCACCGGCAGGAACAGCCGCTTTACACGCGGGACAAACCGCGCCCGATGCAGCAGCGCCGGCTGCTGCTGCCATTCCGGCCGCTGGTGCGGCGCCGAACGGTGCCGGCTGCTGACCACCCTGCATACCCTGCATCATCATACTTCCCATCGACGCTCCCGCACCTAAACCTGCGCCCATCATCGCAAAGCCCGCGCCTTCTCCGCCCTGAGCGGCCCCAATGCCCATATTCTCAATTGCCTTGCCGGACTGGTACTGCATATAATTAACACCGAGAGCAGACATAGCTCCTCTCTTGTTGATTGCCTCCTGAACTTCATCAGGCATACTGATAGTAAGTCCTGCAAACTTCATCACAGCAAGACCATAGTTTTCGACCTCCTGCGTAAGACGTCCGAGACAAAGCTGCTCAATCTCCTGCAGATATGCAGGCATATCAAGAACGCCCATCTGCTTTTTCGTCTTCAGCTCGCCTAAGGTATCATTCAGGACCATAATAATCTGACCCTTCAGCCACTCAACAACCTCTTCTGATTTGGTAATGCCTTTCGTACCCGCAAACTGCGTGATTAACAGCATCGGGTCGGTTACTTTGTAGGAGAACTGACCGAAGATACGCAGCTGAACAACACCAAAGTCATTGTCGCGGAATGCAAGCGGCTGGGATGTGCCGAACTTGTCTCTGAGTTCACGTCTCTGAACCCAGAAGAACTCCCCAATCTGAACGTTACCGACAGTTGCCCCGATAATGCGGGTTAAAACCGGCAATGTCTGCGTAGTTAATGCGTATCTGTCCGGTCTGTCAAAGACTGCAAGAGCCTTTCCGTCGCGGAAAAAGATACCGTACTCATCTTCTCTGACGAGTACGTTGTCGTTTAACATAATATTTCGCGGAAGACGCCAGATGACGTTTTCGCCCTTGTAGTCTTCTACCCAGTAGAATCCTGCACGTGCGTCAGCGCCTTCGATGTCTGAACCTGCGTTAATGTTTGCACTTGTTCTTGAAAATAATCCCATGTTAAATCACCTCATACCTCAACGAGAATTCCTGCTGCGGTTATAATGCGTTTGTCTAAGACGCTGATAAACTCCTGCAGGTCGGATTTCAATGCAGAAAGTTTTGCAGAAGCGTTTGCAAAGTCGCCCGCGGCTGATACATCAGCGAGAGCCTTTGCTGCTTCGCTAAGTGTCTGTACGGCAGTTAAAAGCGACAGGTCAAGCTCATAGAGTCTGTTTAACTCTTCCTGCTCGATTCTAACCCCTGCAGAAATTCCTGAGTAGCCCTGCTCTGCGTGGCGGATTTTTGCCTCGGCTGCTTTTGCTTTTGTGATTGCAGATGCGATATTGTTCATAATATCGAGTTCGAGGGCGCGGGATGCTTCTTCTCTGCAGAGTTCAAGCGGCTGCAGGATATTCTCTTTCACTGCATCGGCAATCTGGGTACGCAGCAGTGAATCAGCAATACGTGCGTCTTCTCTCTGGCGGTAACCGCGGAATCCGGGGATAATCAGCTGAATTTTTTTAATCAGCCCGCGATCATCTTCAACGCGTTCACGTAAATCTGTCATTAGTATTTTCTCCTGAGAACTGATATGGCAACGGCGATTCCAATAATAATCAGCACCATTGCTGCAAGAAATCCGCCGATATTAAACCCGACTGTTTTACCGAGACTTCCAATCAGATTTCCTGCCAGTATTAACATACCGGCGACGAAAAGAATGGTTGGAAACACAGGGAATCCGGGTTTTTTCATCACGGTATCAATGATAAATGCTGTAAATCCTACACCGGCTAAGAACACGCCGAAACATGTCCAGAACGTAAAAATCTCCGGCATCATAACCCCGAGAAGAATAGAAATTCCGGCAATGATGGTAACTGCAGCCCAGAAAAGAGCTGTACGTTTGTTGTCCGTAGATACGGTATAATTCATTTCAAACATTGTGTGAATAGTATTATGAGTTTGAAGAATAAAGCACTTTGGTGAGGATTGGGGAAAAAAGAAATGCGTTTATATTGATTAGAGAGATATCGGGATGTTCAGACTTCTTTTTGAATTAATGTTCCGTCCTTTTTTTCTGACTTATATAAGTCATAGACAAAAGGAGAACTCTCTAAATAAAGACCTGTTTCAAAATCATTGAGTTTCGCAAAAACTTCTGACGAATACAACTTCTGCATAGCATCAAGCATTGATATATTCTCATCTTCAATAAGATACGAGATAAGGTCACTTGTAATATATTCTGCAAGAAGCTGCTTTTTAGACATGTTCCACACCTGCCTTACTCAAATAGGCAATTGATTTTTCTGTATGGAATGAATACTGATTCGTGAGTTCTTTAAATTTCATCTCTTCAATCAGTGTTTCAACAGAAATAACACCGTCTGAAAACTGCCGGAACAAGAGAGCTAAATCATCATTAGCAATAGGTCCGACAACAATATCATATCTGTTGTCGAGATTGTTGTCTTCTGAAATAGTTTTCATTCTTGATGAATTGCGGTTTACAATGATGAATTTTGCCTACTCAATTGAGGGACGTTCAAATATTTTTACCTGCAGATTATCTCTAAGAAGAGCAGACTCATCAAACTCATAAAGATTTAGAAACGCCTCGCCGCCGTAAATTCTTGAAACGCGCTTAGCCATTCTAACTGCCTGTTCTTTTATGGTTGTCAGATAAAATCCGCAGCCAAAATCTTTGTTAGGTCTGCATTTTGAAAGGTCAATTTCCTCAATGTCAGTGTTTGAACCGTGATATAACTTCATTCAATCACACCTCCGTTTTTCTGACATATCAGTGTCAAATCTGATACAACATCATCAAAAGAAAGCGTATGCTCTACATCATAAAACTCAATGAGAAAATCCATCGCTTTATGCTTATGAAGATACTCAAATGATTCTTTCGGCATGAGGTTTTTGCATTTCGCAAATTCATTCACACATGCCACAGTGTATCGTATTTGGTTTTTATCCATTGTATATTCCTATA
>DALTWR010000085.1 GCA_029986975.1 Methanocorpusculum sp. | reverse complement strand
AGCTCTGTCTCACGGGTTTTCTCCATGATTTCCGTGCCGATACCTTCAGCGTTCTTTTCCAAGGTGTCGAAGGTTGCAGAAAGCATACTGCGTGACTCGGTAAGGACTGCATCAAGGGTTTTTGTACCTGTCGCAATCTCTGCCATGTGCTCTTCGAGCGTCTTGGTCATGTCAGGTTCTGCGATTGTGGGGGCATACTCTTCCAAAGCCTCAGTTACCGCCCGACCGATGATGGTCGGCTTTAACGGGTTTCCTTCGATGTACTTTCTGCCCATCAGTTTGCTGATGACATCATGACGGGTGGATTTTGTACCAAGCCCTAATTCCTCCATCTTCTGGATAAGCTTACTCTGGGAGTAGCGTGACGGCGGAAGAGTTTCTTTTTCTTCCATGTTTTTGCCGGTGAAGGCAAGGGTATCTCCCACAGACATCTGCGGCAGAATGTTTTCTTCTGCTTTGCTGTAAGGGTATACCGTGCGCCATCCGGCTGAAAGAATCCGTCCTCCGGTACAGGTATAGGGTTCGCCTGCGGCAGAGATGTTTACCTTCATCGTTTCCCATTCAACATCGGTACAAAGGGTTGCAAAGAATCTGCGGACAACAAATTCGTACAGTTTCCATGTTACCGGGTCGGTAATCTCTTTCTGGGTGGCGAGGCTCGTCGGGTAAATCGGCGGGTGGTCTGTTGTCTCTTTTTTACCGCGTGTCGGGCTGCTTCGCATGGGAGACTTTACATATGCAACATCAGATGCAAACATTCCTCCTGCGAAGAGGTTTAAGTGTTCGGTAATTTTAAGACTTTTGGGGTAAGTGGTGTTGTCAGTTCTCGGATATGAGATAAATCCGCGCATATAAAGTTCTTCTGCACGGTTCATCGCAGATGCGGCAGATATTCCAAGACGTCCGGCGCCCACAATTAATGCTGTTGTATCAAGCGGGGTTGGTGCTTTATCTGTCTTGTGTCCGGTGATGACATCAGTGACCTTCAGTGGAGCGTTAGTTTTTGCGTATGCAGCATCTGCTTCTTTTTTGTCAAAGAATTTGCCGTTTGTGTGTCTTGCTTCAAGAGGTGTCTTTCCTGCCGCTGCAGATACGGTAAGCATCCAGTATTTTTCCGGCACGAATGCTTCAATCTCACGCTCTTTATCCACAATCATGGCTAATGTGGGACTCTGCACACGTCCGGCGGATAAGACGCCGCTTGTACCTCTGTGTGCGGCGATGGTTAAGAAACGGGTTAAGGATGCACCCCAGACCAAGTCTATTATCTGACGCGACTCGCCTGATGCGGCAAGATTTGCATCCAGCTCTTTTGCCTCGGAAAGAGAGGATAAAATCTCCTCTTTGGTAACGGCAGAGAATCTCGCACGGAGAATCGGCACGCTCTTATTTACGCTTTGAATGAGTTCTACTGCCTCTTTTCCGATGAGTTCTCCTTCACGGTCAAAGTCCGTTGCGATGATGACTTTGTCGGCGATTTTTGCGGCTTTCTTTAATGCTGCAACAATCTTTGCCTCTGAGGGGATTTTTACCAGCGGAGCATCAATCAGACTTCTTGGCGGGCGTTCTTGTGAACGCCAGTATGCGTATTCTTCGACGAAATCGAGTTCTACAACATGTCCTTTCAGACCCATTACGATGGCATCATCTGTGAGATACTGTACGACAGTTCCGTCACGTTTTACCAGCGGTTTTTTTCCGGCGGAAAGAAATGCGGCGATGCGTTCTGCGACTAAGGTTTTTTCGGCTACAATCAGGTCCACTGTTTAGTCCCCGAGAATTTCAGAAATCATCGCGTGAATTTCACGCGGATCGGATTTGCCTTTGGTCTCTTTCATGACCTGCCCTACAATGAAGTTTAAGGCGCCTTTCTTTCCTGCCTTGTGGTCTGCAACTGCCTGCGGGTTCTTTTCAAGGATTGCTTCTACGATGCCGCGGAAGGATTCTCCTTCTTCGCGTGCGAGACCGTGTGCTTCAACAATCTTTGACGGGGCGTCAGCTTTGCCGTCTTTGTGGAGTGCGTCAAGCCAGATACGAAGAACCTCAACACCTGCTTTGTCAGTAATCTTTTTGTCGCGGACAAGTCCGATGAGTTCTGCAAACTCTGCTGCGTGGCTGGCGACTTCTGATACAGACATATCACGGTAGTTTAATTCGCCTATTAAGACATCTGCAGTCCATGATGCAGCAACAGCGGCACCTTCTTTTGCGATGCTTTCATAGAACTCCGCAAGTTTGAGGTCGCCTGTTAATGTTCGTGCATGGTTTACGGCAATGCCGTACTGCTGCATAAAGCGGTCGCGGCGTGCGTCCGGCAGTTCGGGTAAGACGATGTCTTTTACCCAGTCTGCAACGCGGATGACCGGCAGGTCAGGCTCAGGGAAGTAGCGGTAGTCGGTTGCGGTTTCCTTTGAACGTGCGGATGTAGTAGTTCCTTTTCCTTCCTGGAAGTGTCTTGTCTCACGAACAATCTCTCCGCCTCTTCTAATCAGATTCTTCTGACGGGTGATTTCAAAGGTCAGTGCCTTTTCCACACCTTTGTACGAGGAGATGTTCTTGATTTCAACACGCTCATGTCCTTTGATGGAGATGTTGGCATCCACACGAAGCGAGCCTTCTTTTTCGGGGTCGAATACATCAAGGTATTCAAGAGTTGCTCTCAGTTTGTTTAAGAGTCTGCGGGCTTCTTTCGGTGAGGAAAGTTCCGGCTCGGTGACCATTTCGATTAACGGGATGCCGGATCTGTTGTAGTCAACGAGGGTGTAGTATCCGCGTTCTTTGTTTCCCATGTGGACGAGACGTCCCGGGTCTTCTTCGACATGGATTCTGGTGAGATTTACTACCTTCGGGTTTCCTGCGTCGTCTTCGATTTCGATGTAGCCGCCTAAGGCGAGCGGGTCATCGCCCATTGTTATCTGGTATGCCTTGACTAAGTCAGGGTAGAAGTAGTTCTTTCTGCAGAACTCTCCTTCTTCGGGGATTCTGCAGTTCAAAGCCTTTGCAACCTTTAATGCGTACTCAACTGCCTTCTTGTTTAAGACCGGAAGAGCGCCGGGCAGTCCTAAACAGACCGGACATACGTGGGTGTTTGGCGCGTCAGATCTGAAGTCTGCCGAACAGCTGCAGAAGAGTTTTGTCTTCGTGTTTAACTGACAGTGTACTTCAAGTCCGATGATGACCTGGAAATCTTCTTCAGCCATTACTGCGCCTCCTCAAATGCCAGTGCTGCATTTAATATAGTCTCCTCATCATACATTCTGCCCATCAGCTGCAGTCCGACAGGCAGTCCGTGCGCAGTTCCGCAGGGAACAGATATTGCCGGGATTCCTGCGATGTTTGCAGGAACGGTTAAAATATCTGCCTGATACATCTCAAGCGGGTTTGCGGTAAGTTCGCCGAGTTTCGGAGCAACATTCGGCATGGTAGGTCCTGCTAACATGTCGCATTCCTTTAAGGCTTCTGCAAAGTCTTTTGCAATCATCTGGCGTGCGTAGCGTGCCTTTACATAGTATTTGCCGTAGTATCCGGCAGATAAGGCAAACGTTCCAAGAAGGATTCTTCTTCTGACCTCCGCGCCGAATCCTGCGGTTCTGACTTTGGTGTAGGCATCATGCCAGGGCAGGTTCATCTCGGGGGCGATTTCACCGTATCTTACGCCGTCGAATCTGTCAAGATTAGAGGATGCTTCGCAGGTACAGGTGACATAGTATGCTGCAAGTGCGTATTTCATGGAGGGGATGGAGACTTCTTTGATGACAGCGCCTAATGCTTCAAGGCGGGAGATGGCGGCTTTTACGGCTGCTGCAACTTCTGCATCAACGCCTTCGCCGAAGTATTCCTTCGGGACTCCGATGATTTTTCCTTTGATTTCGGGTTTGAGGCTTTCGATATTGTATGGTTTATTAACGGATGTGGAGTCGTGTGCGTCTCCTCCGGCGATTACCGAGAAGAGTTTTGCACAGTCAGTTACATTTGCTGCCATCGGACCAATCTGCTCGAAGGAGTTTGCGTAGGCGATAAGTCCGAAACGGCTTACTCTGCCGTAGGACGGTTTTAATCCGACGATTCCGCACCATGATGACGGACAGCGGATGGAACCTCCGGTATCTGACCCGAGTGCCATGGATACAAGACCTCCGGCAACAGCTGCTGCAGAACCTCCTGATGAACCGCCTGCAGCGCGGGTTACATCACGCGGATTTAATGCAGGACCGAAGGCAGAGTTTTCGGTTGTTGTTCCCATTCCGAACTCATCCATGTTGGTTTTTCCGGCGATGACAGCGCCTGCTTCTTTTAATTTAGCAACCGCTGTTGCGTCATAGGGCGGAATGTATCCTTTAAGGATTTTTGACGCGCAGGTTGTTTCGATGTCTTTTGTTGAGATGTTGTCTTTTACGGCGACACGAATGCCTGATAAGATGCGTTTTTCCGTTCCTGCTTTCTGCGGGATTTCTGCGGTGCTTAAAAATGCGTTGTATGTATCTGCCATTTAGACCACCTTCGGTGCTCTGATGTAGCCGTCTTCAGGCTCATGGCTGTTTTTGAGGGCATCTGCCTGAGATAAGGATTCCTGCGGCTCGTCCTCGCGGAATACGTTGACGAGTCTTCTTTCAAGGGTTCCTTCTATTTCGAGTGTGTCTAATATGTCGAAGTATTCAAGAATTGCGTTGAATGATTCTGTGAACTTCGGAAGTTCGCTTTCCGGGACGGTGATGTCCGCAAGAGATGCGATATGCCGTACATCGTCTTCTGTTATCATTGTTTCAATCCGTTAAATCATTACTATATCTAATCTCTCTGTGTGATAAACCTGACGGCTGATATGCCGGATGAGTTGCTGATGACATTCATTCTTTCTGTTTTTCATAAGACAACATCATTAGATATTACCTTTTGTACCATAGCATATTATCTCATGAAGACTAACATAT
>DALTWR010000084.1 GCA_029986975.1 Methanocorpusculum sp. | reverse complement strand
GCCATAGACAGATGTTAAATAATTGCCGTTAGAAAAGATAAAGGTAATGGCGATAACATCACTCGTTTATTTTCACTGACATAATCACCCGTTTGTATTTTGGATATGCGGGATGAATAGTTATGATATTATAATGAAACTGACATCCTGCAGCTAACCGCTGCGAGATTTGTCACCCTCACCCCCTCTTAACAGCCGCGAGATTTGCCCGGTACGCTTTATTCTTCGGACTCAGTTTTACCGCATGGGAAAACGCATCAGCCGCTTTATCTTTTTCTCCGAGATATGCGTATGCAGCGCCCAGAAGACTCCATGCCTCATCATCATCAGGATTAATCTCTAAGACTAACTCTGATTTTTCTTTTGCACGGGTAAAGTCTTCTCTGCGGATGGAAATATTTGCCTGCATCTTAACCGCACGGATGTCATCAGCTGCTGCGTCGAGAAGCTCATCAGCCTCTTTCATGTTGCCAAGATTAACCAGAGCATGAGCCTTATGCAGATATGCAGAAACACATGACGGGTCAATCGTTAAAGCCTTGTCAGCAGTTTCTAAAGCACCCGCATTATCTCCTGCAAAAATCATATATCCGGCTTTGTTCGACAACAGAATCGGATTATGGGGATTAATCTCTGCAGCTTTATCCGCCGCTTCAAGAGCCTTAGCATACTTTCCCTCGCCTGCGAGCATCCGCGCCTGTTCTGCGGGAAAACGGTAATCAGCCGGAAACATCTTTTCCGCTGTGACCGCTGCAGCAAACGCTGTTGCCTTCTCTCCTGTTTTTTCAGCGAGAGAGAAAATATTAAACCAGACATCAGCCTCCTTCGGCTCAATCTTTACGGCTTCTTTATAGCAGTACAGTGCTCCTTTATCATCTCCTTTCTCCATCAGGGATGCTGCTTCCTTGCACCAGAGAACAGAGTCCTTCGGATTTGAAACAGTGGGTTTTGCCATCAGTGTTTCTCCCATCTGAGAAGCTGCTGCAAAGAGCCGAGCGTTCCCCCTTTCTCGATTTCCGCACGGATTCTAATCTCAGTGTGATGAACCTCAACAGCTCTTCTGGCAATTTCGTAGGCACGTTCCTTTGGAATAACCACAACGCCTGATTTATCGCCAATAATCCAGTCTCCCGGCTTTACCGACTGACCGCAGCAGGAAATCTCTGCATTAATCTCTCCGAAACCTTTCGGCTCTCCTGCATTCGGCTGAACAGATTTTGCATAGACGGGAATATCCATCTCAATAATATCATCCCAGTCGCGAACAGCTCCATCGATAATAATACCTGAAAGTCCTTTAATACATGCGGAATGCGTTGCAAGTTCGCCCCATGGCGCAATATCACAGCGCTGGTCATTACTGATAACAAGCACCTCGCCTTCCTTACAAACGTCAATCGCCTGAACCGGCTTAGACCAGTCACCGCCGAACGTCTGAACAGTAACTGCTTTTCCAATCATTTTCTTCGGCGAATGAATGACAGAAAGTCCGGTCATCGAACCTTTCCGGTACATTGCATCAGTTACATTTGGAGCGGTTACTTCTTCTAACAGCTTTCTAATCTGTGTATCAAGCGATTCTGTAACTTTCTTTACAACCTTTGGAGAGTCGATAGCTTCCCGTACAGCTCTCGCTGCTTTTTCTGCGTCAGCCGCTTTTACAATTGAAGCTCCCACAATTACAATATCTGCGCCGGCAGCTGCAGCTTCAGCTGCTGTTTCTGCAGTAAGTCCTCCCGCCGCTGCTACTTTGACACCGAGTTTTCCAATCTCTTCTAAAAGGTCGAGCGGATTTTTTCCCTCCATCTGCTGATCAATTCCCACATGGGCATTGATAATCTGAACACCCATCTCTGCTAACTCTTTTGCGCGTGCTGCAGGATTTTTGACATTCATCATATCAGCCATGAGTTCAACACCATAAAGAGCCGCCCCGCGCAGAGCATCACGGATTACTGCATCATCAGCGGATGCTAAGATGCAGACAACATCTGCCCCTGCTTTTGCTGCCATTTCAACTTCGAGACCGCCGGTATCTGATGTTTTCAGGTCGGCTACAATATGTTTATCGGGAAACGCCTTGCGAAGAGTCCGGATAATGTTCATTCCCTCGCTTTTGACAAGCGGCGTCCCTGCTTCAATCCAGTCTGTTCCGCCGCGAACTGCTTCTGCTGCTATCTGCAGGGCGCGGTCTCCTTCGGTTAAATCGAGTGCTGTCTGAAGGATTGTTTGCATGAGAATATATTGGGTGGGGATGGGTATATGTTTTATTGATGAACGAACGGGTTTTCTGTGTTTCCGGGTGATTTGATTGGCTACAAATAACCGAAAACTTACTCTACAAATAACCGAAAACTTACTCTACAAATAACCGAAAACTCATTCTACAAATAACCGAAAACTCTCTCTACAAATAACCGAAAACTCTCTCTGCAAATAACCGAAAACTCTCTCTGCAAATAACCGAAAACTCATTCTACAAATAACCGAAAACTTAATTCCCAAATAACCGAAAACTATTATGTACATACCCCCATTCGCGGTAACTGCTTATGAAAGAACATCCATATCTCTCAAGAATCTCAGATGAAACACTGAAGTTTCATCTTGAAAGCTGCGGCGCGGTACTTATAAAAGGTCCAAAATGGTGCGGGAAATCGATGACTGCAGAACAGCAGAAAAAAAGTGTTGTTTATATGCAGGACAAAGAGCATCAGGCACAAAATATTGAACTTGCAAATAGCTCTCCAAGTCTCTTTCTTGCAGGAGATACCCCGCGTCTTATTGATGAGTGGCAGATAATCCCATTTATATGGGATTCAATCAGGTTTGAAATTGATAAACGAAAAGAGTTCGGGCAGTTTATTCTGACAGGTTCATCAGTTCCTCCCGATTCAGATGCATATGAGCACAGCGGAGCAGGAAGAATTGTGCATATGACTATGAGGACTATGTCTCTTTATGAGTCTCACGACAGTTCAGGAAAAATATCGCTTGCAAACCTTTTCCGCGGAGAAGGAAATGAGGCAGCAGTCTGTGAAAAAACACTTTCTGATTATGCCTACCTCACATGCCGCGGCGGATGGCCTACCGCTGTTACTGCGAAAAATGAAAAAGTTGCTCTTGCGCAGGTGAAAAACTATTACGATGTACTGGTAAACGGAGACTTGCAGCGTCTTGGAAAAATCCGGAGAAACCCGTCAAAGATACAGTCTCTTCTTCGTGCTTACGCAAGAAACACTGCATCACAGGCGTCAAATACGACATTA
Organism: Methanocorpusculum sp.; assembly: GCA_029986975.1. Lineage (GTDB taxonomy): Archaea > Halobacteriota > Methanomicrobia > Methanomicrobiales > Methanocorpusculaceae > Methanocorpusculum. The sequence continues at coordinate 1,700 of DALTWR010000084.1, read as the reverse complement.
AAAGAGGATATGCGGAATCATCAGGACCCGGCGCTTGATGAAGACACCATAGCATCTTACGTAAATGATTTGGAAATGCTCTATGTAGTAGAAGAACTTCCGGCATGGAATCCGAATCTGCGAAGTAAAACAGCAGTCAGAACCTTAAGTACCAGACATTTCACCGACCCGTCTATAGCTTGTGCGGCTCTGCATCTGTCTCCGATGGATTTGATACATGACCTGAAGACATTTGGTTTATTCTTTGAGTCTCTCGCGGTTCATGATTTAAGAATTTACGCTGAATCTATGAATGGAGAAGTGTATCATTATCGTGATGCATCAGGTCTTGAAGCGGATGCAATAATTAAACTGGAAAATGGAGAGTGGGCAGCTGTTGAAGTAAAACTCTCTAATCCGGAAAGAATCGAAGAAGGAGCGTTGCATCTTCTAAAACTGAAATCGATTATAGATACAGATAAAATGAAACCCCCGAAATTTCTTATGGTAATTACCGCAACTGAGTATGCGTATCAAAGAAAAGACGGGGTATGGGTTGTTCCTCTCGGCTGTTTAAAGCCGTAGGAACTTTTTATTTTTATTCTCCTAAGCGTTCAAGAGTTGCCGTTGCAAGAATTGGGAGAGTTATTGTTGCATCGCCATAGACGGTAACTCCGATACCGCCTTCTCCGATTTTGCCCCATGACTTTGCTTCGTCAAGAGTTGCGCCGGAAAGACCTCCGAGGTCTGGTCTGTCTCCGGTCAGCTGAACAACATAGGTGAATGCGTTTTCCGTCATCAGCATTGTCTGGAGCGTGAAGTTTTTCGGAACACCTCCGCCGACTAAGACTGCTCCTGCCTTTTTCACATTGAATGCAGTGTTTAAGAGCTGGTGCATATCTCCAATCGCATCAAGAATAGTTTTCTTGTGGAACTGGGAAAACATCCAGTACTGAAGACCGAGAACCGAGTCCTGAAATGCCGGACAGTAGACTGGAACATCATTCTTTGCTGCTGCGGCAAGAATACCGGTGTCTAACTGTTCTCCGATAGTTCTGAGGAGGTTACTAATCGTAATCGGCTGTTCAGGAAGGGAAGAATAGACGTCCTGAATGAATCCTTCGAGTTCTTCGTATGCTTCATTCGGGAGGAAGATATCATAAATTCTGTTAATCTCATCGCGGCGGAGCTGTAAGTCATCACATTCTGCTTTTCCGTGGTAGTGATGACATCCGATTGCTTCAATGACATCGTGAGTAAGATTTGCTCCGGTCGAGGTTAAGATATCGATATGACCTTTCTCGATTAATGTAGAAACAACTCCTCCCATTCCGGCAGGAACCATAGCCCCTGAGAGTCCGAAGAATTTTGTCATATCAGGGTCGCGCAGCATCTTTTCATAGACGTCAACTGCATGGTACAGGCTTCCGCCGTTGTATGCGCCTGCGTTTCCCATTTCGGTTATCATTTCGTTTACGGTCATTCCTCCGCGGGGAATAAACTGTTTTACCGGTGTATCGCAATGTTTCGGCATAATTTATTATGTATTGGTCTTGGATGAGGATAAGAGTTCGTATTGTTCTTATGGTCTTTCAGGCGCGGTAAATTCAGATCTGCTGATTATCTTTCCGCTTTCACGTTCATAAATATCAATTCTGATTAAGTCTCCCGGCGTGATGAGTTCATCTGAAAAATCAAATTTTCCTTCTTGACCGATTCCC
>DALTWR010000083.1 GCA_029986975.1 Methanocorpusculum sp. | reverse complement strand
GTGTATAATCTGTGCTAATCTGTGTCCGAGCCCTACGGGCGAGTTTATCAATTCCCAGAGAAGAGATTAACCTTCGATATTTCAGACAAGGGTGCTGAATAGTTACAGGGTGTATTTAAAATCTGAAAGGAAATTGAACAGGGTTGTGAAAATGTTGTTATATTTATCTCCCCAATACTAATATATGACTGAAGATAGCAGAAATATGATGCTGCTCAGATACAAAGGCTGTCTTCTTGGCGCGGTATTAGGTGATGCCCTTGGAATGCCGTATGAAACACTTCCTGTGCGCTCGCAAGAGCGGCTTTCATTCAAAAAAGCCTACCGCGGTCACCCGAACGAACAGCTCATCCCGGGACAGTACACTGATGACGGACAGATACTGCTGATGTCTGCGCGTATCTTAACTGACAGAGAGAGTTTTTCAAAAACCGCATACGCTGAAGAACTTCTGCGCACACACCGCCTGAACAAATTCCGCTATCCTGACGGCGCGGTTGCTGCTGCATGCAAGAAGATGGACAAATCCAAAAATCTCATGGAGTCGGGAATCAACTCTGACTCTGCAGGGTGCCTTGCGCTTGCGATTTCATTTGCTCTTGGGTTTACAGATAAACGTGAGATGGCAAAAGAACTTGTCTCAGCCTGCAGTATTACGCACACAAATGCAGCAGCGCATGCAGCAGCTGTCGGTCTCGCCCTTCTCTTACGCACCTTAATCGAAACAGGCGACATCAATGCAGCATTCAACGCGCTTGACACTGCGGCTCAGAATATGTATCCTGATTTATACATTCGTCTTGCCCATGCATACCGTGCAGCAGCTGATGATAAACCGGTTTCAGCAGCAGCAGTTGAAATAGGAACTTCATCACAGGTAACTCAGGTAATTCCTCTTGCAGCATATCTCTGCAGAAAATATACCAGCCCTGAAGAACTGCTCGCATCAGCAGTGTCATGCGGCGGAAATGCAGGAACTGTTGCAATGATTTGCGGAGCTATTGCCGGAGCACGTTTTGGCATCACCTCAATGCCCCTTGACCTCATCAAAAATGTTGAGAGGGCAGTAATTTTCAGCGAGCTTGCAGAAAAACTCTATTTCCGTGCACATCCTGAGGAAAGAAAAACCGTCGAACCCGTTGATGAGACTGATGGAGAATCTGAAAAAGAAATGGTCGCGGAAGAAAATACTGCTGAAGAAAAACCAGCAGAATAAAAACAGTCTTCTTTTTTTCTAAATTTGAAATAGTAAAAAAATTGGTGTCTGATTAGAGCATCAGCATGATGACCGGTACGAATACCAGTGCAATCATGGACATGAGCTTAATCAGAATGTTGATTGAAGGTCCGGAAGTATCCTTGAACGGATCACCAACGGTATCACCAACGACTGCTGCCTTGTGAGAGTCAGAGCCTTTACCGCCATAGTGTCCCATCTCGACATACTTCTTTGCGTTATCCCATGCTCCTCCTGCATTTGCCATGGTAATTGCAAGGAGGAAACCGGAGACTAAGGAACCTACTAAGAGACCGCCTAATGCAGGTGCTCCAAGTCCCGGAATGAGAACAACAACAATCGGTGCAATAATTGCAAGAAGACCAGGTGCAATCATCTTGCGGATTGCGGAGTTAGTAGAGATACCGACTGCCTTTCCGTAGTCAGGGTCAGCCTTTCCTTCCATTAATCCCGGAATCTCTTTGAACTGGCGTCTGACTTCAATAACAATCTTTTCTGCTGCCTGACCGACTGCGGTCATGGTGAGTGCAGAGAAGAGGAACGGAAGCATACCGCCAATGATAATACCGATGAAGACCGGTGTATCTAAGATGCTGATAACATCGAGTCCGACTGCGCTTGCGTATGCGCTGAAGAGTGCAAGACCGGTAAGTGCTGCAGAGCCGATTGCGAATCCTTTACCAATTGCTGCAGTGGTGTTTCCGACTGCATCAAGAGTGTCAGTGATTTCACGAACTTTCGGGTCCTGTCCGGACATTTCTGCGATACCGCCTGCGTTGTCTGCAACAGGTCCGTATGCATCAACTGCAAGGGAGATACCAAGAGTGGAAAGCATTCCAACAGCTGCGATACCAATACCGTAAACACCTGCGAACCAGGATGCAATAAAGACTGCAACTGCGATGATTAAAACCGGCCAGATGGTAGATTCCATTCCCTTTGCAAAACCGGTGATAATGTCGGTTGCAGCACCGGTCTGACAGGACTCTGCAATCTTTAAGGTCGGCTTGTAGTCAAAGGAAGTGTAGTACTCAGTGATAAGACCGATACCGAATCCGCCAAGTAAACCAACAATACAGGAATACCAGATTCCCATACCGAAGCAGAGCGGTGCAGAAATCATTGCTGCATCGCCGTAGAGCAGGAAGCTCGTTGCGAAGTAGATGCCGATAACAGATACGATGAGTGCGATGACAGTTCCGGTGTTGAATGCCTTGTGGATTGCTGCGCTTTCGTTCTTCTTTGTTCTGACAAAGAGAGTTCCGATGATTGCTGCAATGATACCGAATGCTGCAATAAAGAGCGGGAGTAAGATAAGGTTGAGTTCGGAAACAAGCTCAAGGTTTCCAATTGCAAAGAGAGCTCCGACACCGCAGAGTGCCATGGATGCAATGATTGAACCAACGTAAGACTCGAATAAGTCTGCACCCATACCTGCAACATCACCAACGTTGTCACCAACGTTGTCTGCGATAACTGCCGGGTTTCTCGGGTCATCTTCGGGGATACCGACTTCGACTTTACCTACAAGGTCTGCACCGACATCTGCTGCTTTGGTAAAAATACCGCCGCCGACACGGGCAAAGAGTGCAACAGAAGATGCACCAAAACCGAATGCTGCAATGCTGGAAACAGCAGTTAAGACGTCACCTTCAAATCCTCCGTTAATGAAAACGAGGACAACAAAGACAACAGAAAGTCCGAGAAGACCGAGACCTACAACAGACATTCCCATAACAGAACCGCTTGCAAAGGATACTTTAACAGCATCTGCGATACCGCGCTTTGCTGCGTTGGTGGTTCTGACGTTTGCTTTTGTAGCACTGGTCATACCGATATAACCTGCGCACATGGAAAGTGCTGCACCAATGATGTAGCAGACCGGAGATGCGAAGGAAAGTGCTCCGTTAGTTACAAAGGCTAACACGAGAAGAATCAGTGCAACAACTATTACGAAAATCGCAATAGCCTTGTACTGGCTTTTCAGGAAGACTTTTGCACCAAGGTGAATGGCGTCAGAAATCTTCGTCATCTTTGCGTCAGTTACTTTTTCGCGCTTAACAACGCTGAAACAGTAAATTGCAAAGAGAAGGCCGATTACGGCGCATATAGGGACAATGTAATACAGTAAATTAACGTCCATATGTTTCGAAAACCTCCATCAGTGAATGACGGTTTCTTCTTATATAATCGATGGATGAAGTAATAATACTATGGTTGAAACAGGGTAAAATAAGGCAGATTCAGGGGACTTCAGATTCAGGATTACTCACGCGGCATGCTTTTTTCTGAAAAGTTTCAAGGGGAAGGGAAGGAGAAGTGCTAAAACAACAGCTGCCGCCATCAAAAATACCTGCATAGAAAGCGCAGATGAAAGCCCGATAAAGTCAGCGATAACGCCGATTACAACCATCGATAACGCAGTAAAGCCCTGAGGGATTCCGATAACGATACCGGATGCAAATCCGACATTTCCGGGCATGGTCTCCTGTACTGCAGCAATCTCAACTGACGCTGTTGACATCAGGAAAAATCCGGCAACAACCAGTGCAGCAACAGCAGCAGTTCCCTGAAATAAGAATATGCCTGAGTATGCCAGCCCGCCGCAAATATATGCAGCAATCATTATTTCTTTTCGTCCGAGAATATCTGAAAGAGGTCCTGCAATCAGTGTTCCAAACATTCCTGCAAAAATCATGCCGGAAACAACGCTTGTCGCAAGGACATAATCAACACCCGCATATGTTGTTAAATAAACAACACCGAATGCAATAAATCCATAATAAACCCATGAGCGGATGGAACTGATAGTAAGAAGCATGGCGGCCGCTCCTTTATGCGGCTTTAATTCAGCCGCTTTTCCTGCGGGAAGTTCTACCTTTTTCGGATGCTGCGGCTGTTTAATTAAAAGAATTCCCACAACAACTCCCGGAATTAACAGGAAGAAAAGCGCCGGCCATCCGCCTGCGGCGTACAAAAATCCGGTTACAAGCGGTGCTGCACCGTAGCCGAACGTCCCTCCGATTGACATCAGCGACATGAAAAGACCGCGGTTTTTGCGCGTCGTAAACTGGTGAATCTGACCGTATGCATTCGGATGATACGCAGAGTTCATAAATCCGTTTATCACTGCACAGACGAGAAGAATCCAGTAGTTGTGCGTTACCGCAAACATCGAAACTGCTGCAGCAGTTGTGATACAGCAGATAGTAAGCCCCGGCGTCCATTTATTTTTGTCAATCAGAAGCCCGAGAAGAGGCTCGAATAAGACCTGCATTATCGCTAAGACGGCGAAAAGAAGTCCTGCCATCGCGTACGAAGTAATGCCCTGCGCTTCAAAAAGCGGTATCAGCGACGGAAGAAGGGCTGATGCCATAGGCATATAGAAATCAACTGCACCATGACCTGCAGCAAGAGAAGCAATTCTTCCAAACTCTGATTTCATCGCCGCACCATCCGCACAATTTCTACCGGAATTTCAAGAGAGTCTTTGGTATGGAAAAAGAACTGCTTTGGAATATTCAGTTTTGCAGACACCATATCAGTAATCTCTGCAGACTCTTTTGTGTATGCTTTAAGAAACGGAATCGTTCCTTTGTTGAAAAGCCCCCAGACAACAGGCGCTGCACGAAGAGCAGTTTCAATAAACGGTCTGTCGGCATGCTCTTTCTGCGCGCCAAAAGGCGGATTCATAATCACCGTATCAAATTCCTCAAATGATGAGGGAATGACTGCTCTTTGAAATGAGATGTCAAGATTGAACTG
>DALTWR010000082.1 GCA_029986975.1 Methanocorpusculum sp. | reverse complement strand
AATGATTGGTCCGTTTTGTGATGATGGATATTGTATTCCTGTGTTGATATTTTGTTGAGTTTATTTTTGCTCAGCTTTCATTGCGGCAGTGTGTCCTCTATTTTATCAACTCGGATGAGGAAATCAGTCAGCTAAAAAAAGTGAGTTGAAAAAAATTAGTGCACCTTAGTTCCATTCGGAACATCTCTTAACGGAATTAAGAGTGATGCAGACTCGCCTGCTGCGAAGAGCATACCGTTGCTTTCTTCTCCGCGGAACTTTGCCGGCTTTAAGTTAACAATCACGATAATCTTTTTGCCGACCATCTCCTCAGGCGTGTATTCTTTTGCAATGCTTGACACAATCTGTCTGACTTCAGTACCAATATCTACCTGAAGACGCAGGAGACGGTCAGCTTTTTCTACTTTCTCACACTTAATGACCTCTCCGACGCGGAGATCAAGTTTTGCGACATCATCAATCGTTACAATATCAGTTGAAATTGGTTCAATAACTTCTTCGACCATGGGTTTTTCCTCGTTCTTCGCAGATTTACCTGCGGCTTTATCTTTTGCTTCTTCTGCACGCTTTGCTAAAACTGCTTCGAGTTCCTCGCGCTGCTTATCCTCAATCCGTGCAAAGAGCGGTTTTACTTCTCCGAGTGCTGTGTTTTCGAATGGAACAAGCGCATCGGAAATCGGGTGTTCTTCGACGTTATCAGTGTATCCTAACATCTCCCAGAGTTTCTGGGCAAAGTCAGGCATCACAGGCTGCATAACAAGGGCACATGCCTTTACGACCTGCAGACAGTTCTTTAAAACCTGCTCTGCACGCGGTACATCTTCCTTCAACAGTTTCCACGGAGCTTCTCCGGAAATGTATCCGTTTCCGTAGGATGCGAGCTGCAGGATTCCATCGACTGCTGCCTTAAACTCATAGGCGCGAACCGCTTCTTCGATTGATGCAAGGGATTTGGAAATCTCTTCAAAAATCTGCGGCTCGACTGCACACTCAGGAATATGACCTAACTTGTTTTTGACTAAGGTCATGCTTCTGTTTGCGAAGTTTCCGAAAGTGTTTACGAGTTCATTATTGATTCTTGCCTGGAACTCCTTCCAGCTGAAATCAAGTTCGCGCGTGTGGCTCGTGTATGCCAAAAGATAGTATCTGAGATAATCTGCCGGCAGACCTTTATCGATGTAGTCTTCTTTTGTCCAGACCACATTTCCGCGGGACTTGGAGAACTTTTCACCGTCAATTGTGACCATTCCGGATGCAACAACCGCTGATGGGGGCTGATATCCTGCGCCGTGCAGAAGCGCCGGCCAGAAAACACAGTGGTGATAGATAATATCAGATCCGATGAAGTGAACCCGCTCACCGTCAATCCAGTATTTCTTCCAGTCGGCTTTGTTTTCTTCAGCCCATTCTTCAGTAAATGCAATATAACCGATGGGTGCATCTACCCAGACATAACAGACTAAACCGTCAGCACCTTCTGCCGGGAACTTCACACCCCAGTCCATCATACGGGTAATGCACCAGTCTTTGAGTTCGTTTTCAACCCAGCCGGTTGCATAATTTCTGGCATTGAGCGTGCCTTTCAGTGACGGCAGATATTCTAAGAGATAGTCTCTGAACGCAGAGAGTTTGAAGTAGTAGTGTTTCTGCTCGCGCAGTTCTGCTTTGGTGCCGCAGGTAGCACAGGTCGGGTCTAAAATCTCTCCGGGTTCAAGATGTCTTCCGCAGCCCTGGTCGCATTCGTCTCCGCGTGCGTGTTTTCCGCAGTAGGGACAGGTTCCTTCTACATATCTGTCCGGAAGGAATCTTCCGCACTTCGGGCAGTAACTCTGCTGAATGACCTGCTCATAGACATAGCCTTTCTCGATTAAGGCATTTAATATCTGAGTTGCGCGGGCATGGTTTGTCGGGTCATCGGTCATGCCGAAGCGGTCAAATTTGACGCCCATTGCTTTGAAGACTTCGTCGAAGTGCTTGTGATAGCGTTCGCTTATTTCGCGGGGAGAGACATGCTCTGCTTCAGCAGATACCACGATTGGCGTTCCGTGATTGTCTGAACCGCAGACAAAAACAATGTCCTCTCCGAGTCTTCTGAGATATCTGACATAGAAATCTCCCGGAATATATGTTCGCAGATGTCCTAAGTGGCATAAGCCGTTGGTGTAGGGCAGTCCGCAGGTGACAACGGTGGGTTTGTTCATATGTATATTCTAATTTGGCGGCTGAGAGTATCAATCCATTCATCCAGCCTGCAGATAGTCTCTTATGTTTATCTCTTCTGACGACACATGAATAGATATGCGCAGAGTTTCTTTTCCTCTCATCTCTCTTGGTTCTGATGCGGAAGCAGTACCAGATGCCGCTGATGCTGCCGCATGGATTTCCGGGATAAAAGGAAATGAAGCAGATTTTATCAGGTATGAGACATCAGCTCTTCTTGCAGCACAGCATCCGTATGTGTCATCTCCTGCAGCGGGCGGTGCGTTTTATGCGCCGCGCATCGAAGAAGTCTTTGGCATTTCTGATAGGGTGCTTTCCAATGTGCCTGAGATGAATGTGGGCTCTGTTGTAAATGATATAAGGCTTGCAAAAAAATCTGTGAAGCATTTCAGTTTCAGTCTTCCCTCTCCCTGCTCGTTAGAGATTACTGATTCATATTACTCTGATGAAGATGAACTGCAGGATGCGCTGTGTGATGCGTTCTTACGACTTTCCCGCGAAATGCGGGATGCTGGTATTTCGGGTACTGTTCTTCTCGCGGAACATCCGACAGAGATTGAACTTGAGAGATTTCAGGGAAAAAAGTATCTGTGGTCGGCATCTGCAGATGCACTTGAGTCTGTTCTTGAATGTTCGCGCGACATAGTTCTCTCTGCAGAGGATGTAAAACGCCTCGCAGATTTTATTGATTCTTATACGGTAAGAAACGTCTATCTGAAAGATGCTGAGAGTATCTCTCTTAAAGCCGCGCTCGAATCCGTTGACCGCGACCATCTCTTTATCGCAGGATACCGGAAAAATGATTCTGAAGATGACTACTGGAAGATTCTGTCAGAGGTTACGGTTCCCTATGACGAATTGGGATGATTCATAAGATTTAAGAAAAAGACGTAAATCCCATCAGAAGATGAGATTTAATACATAGACGGCAATGCCTATGACCCCTGCAGTAATCAGTACTGCAACAGGTTTAATATGGAAGGATTTTTTGTTATCGGCATCGTAATAGGTAACTAAACCTGCGGATGAAGATAATCCTCTTCCTGAACTTTTCTGAGCCATATTATTATATTGAATCTCAACACATATAAATGAAGAGGGATGGGAAAAAGCGTGGCTGATTCAAAACGGCAGATTTCCGGCATTGCATTTCTTGGGAGTGAATTCACTCCGGAAAATGTTGAGCTGACGATACAAAATGGTATCATTATTGATATCGAACCGTCACGCTCTCCCGCAGAACAGTATATTCTTCCTGCTTTTTTCAACGCGCATACGCATCTCGGGGATACGGTAGCGCTTGATACTCCTGCAGACAGACCGCTTGCAGAACTTGTTGCCCCGCCTGACGGATTAAAGCACAGAATCCTTCGCGCCGCATCAAACGAGGATTTGGCATCAGGTATCAGAAACTCAATTCAGTACATGAAACAAAGCGGCACTCTGGGTTTTGCAGACTTCCGCGAAGGAGGCATGGATGGTGTTGAGATGCTTTCGTCCTGTGTGGGTAATGAGATGACAGCTTTGATTCTTGGACGTGACGGCGGCGAGCTGCACCCAAACGCATCAGGCATCGGCTTGTCAAGCGCGCATGGCTTAGCATCCGAGTTTGAAGCATTCGACGCAGTCAAAAAGATGGGGCGCATCACAGCGGTTCACGCGGGCGAAGGAAAAACAACCGATATCGATGCCGCGTTTGCTCTGCAGCCGGACATCATAATTCACGGAACACATTTCCGTGAGCAGGATATCAGACGGGCTGCTGATGAAGGAATTTCAGTCTGTCTTTGCCCCCGTTCAAACTGGATTCTGCATGTAAGCAGCTCGCTGGAACATCCGCCGGTAAAACAGCTTCTTGATGCAGGAGTGAATCTGCTTCTCGGAACAGATAATGCAATGTTTGTACCGCCTGATATGTTTTCGGAGTGTGCATTTCTGATGACTGTCTATGGAGTGTCAGCTGAAGACGCTCTTCGTGCAGCAACAGCCGGATTTAATCTTGCAGGACAAAAGACCGGTATTGAAAAAGGGAATCCTGCAAATCTGACAATACTTGATGCCGCAGGAGTTACTTCATGGAGCAGAAAACCGCTTGCAACAGCGCTTCAGCGTCTAGGATGTGCATCTGTTACTGAGGTCATCTCTTCAAAGAGAGTCTGAACGTAATCTATATATTATATGCAGGGAAATAGATTAACATTCTAACATTCGAGGTACAAGTAGATGTATTCAAATATTCTTGTTGCCGTAGACGGTTCTGAAATCAGTCTTCACGCATTTGAGCAGGCAGTTGAGTTAGCAAAACTGAGCAGTGCAAAGCTGCATGTAATCTATGTAATTGATGTAAACATCAGAAACCCCGGACCGAACGAGCCGGCCGGAGAGATAATCTACCGCCGCTTTGAAGAGGAAGGCACAAGTGCAATGGATGATGTCAAGAAGATTGCTGCAGAAAAGGGTGTTGAAGTTGATACCATTCTTGAAGCAGGACGCGCAGGAGATCTTATTGTTAAGACTGCAAAGAAGCTTGAGTGTGACCTTGTCGTCACCGGCTCTCTTGGAAAATCAAAGTTCGATCAGCTTTTCCTCGGCAGTGTTTCGACCTACGTTGCAAAGAACGTAAAGACAAATCTTCTGATTGTGAGAAAATAATTTTCCGGTCTGCAGGGATTTATCTCTGCAGTTCTGTTTTTTTATGCAGTAATAGTTATCAATGAATAAATCGCATTATCTCGCCGGAGTAAAAGTAACAGTTCCGATTATTTTTGCATTTCTTCCGATAGGTATAGCCTTCGCTGTTATTGCCCGTGAGGCAGGGTTTTCTCTTTCAGAAACAGTGTTCATGTCCGCATCAGTATTTGCCGGCGCAAGTCAGATTATGGCTGCAGGCATGTATCTGCAGG
>DALTWR010000081.1 GCA_029986975.1 Methanocorpusculum sp. | reverse complement strand
TCGTTCAGTTCAGAAGACGCCGGGAAGGCAAAACTGACTACTACCAGCGCCAGCGGTTAATTGTCTCCGGTAAGAACCGTATGGTCATCAGAAAGACCAACCGTCACATCATCATCCAGCTCGTTGCAGCAAAGATGGAGGGTGACTACACCTTAGTTCAGGTCAACAGTAAAGACCTCGTAAACTACGGATACAAAGGATACCTCGGAAACACTCCTGCAGCATACTTATCCGGTCTGTTATTCGCAGTCCGCGCAAAGAATGCAGGATACACTGAGGCTATCGCAGATATCGGTCTGCAGGTTGCATCTGCAGGTGCACGTGTCTTTGCAGCAGTTAAAGGAGCAGTTGAAGCAGGCTTCGAAGTTCCTGTCGGAGAAGAGATTCTCCCCGATGACGATCGCTGCATGGGCAAAGTAATTGCAGAATACGACGAGAACTCTAAAGACTTAGCAGAAAATGTTGAAGCTGTTAAGGCGGCAATTCTTAAGGAGCTGAAGTAATATGGCTTACGAGCAACAGGAAGCATGGGTTCCGGTAACCGGTCTTGGCAAGAAGGTCATGGCTGGCGAATTTGCAAACTTCGATGAAGTTCTTGCATCCGGCTACCCCATCAAAGAAGAGGGTATTGTTGACGCAATGCTCCCCGACCTTGCTGACGAAGTCCTCTGCATTGATATGATGCAGCGTATGACTGACTCCGGACGCCGTATTAAGTTCAGAGCTGTCGTTGTCATCGGCAACAAGGATGGTTACATCGGTTTCGGTCAGGGCAGAGATGTTCAGGTCGGAACTGCGATTAAAAAGGCAATCACTGCAGCAAAACTCTCTATCGTAAAGGTCAAGAGAGGATGCGGTTCATGGGAATGCGGCTGCGGACAGAAACACTCTGTTCCGTGGGAAGTTTCCGGTAAGGCAGGCTCTGTCACCGTTACCTTAAAGCCGGCGCCGAAGGGAATCGGTCTTGTAACCGGAGATGTCGGAAAGAAAGTTCTGGCACTCGCAGGTATTCAGGATGTGTGGGTAACCACCAGCGGTCAGACCAGAACCACCCTTAACTTCGCAAAGGCAACCTTCAACGCACTCCGTGAAACAAACCTTATTCGTGTCGGAGGTAAGCAGTAATGTACGCGTTAGTTCAGGTCAGAGGTATTGTAAATACCCGCCGTGAAATTAAGGAGACATTAAAGATGCTCCGCCTTCACCACATCAACCACTGTGTCTTAGTCCCGGAGACTCCCGAGTATCTCGGTATGGTCAGAAAGGTCAAAGACTATGTTGCATTCGGTGAAATCAACGCAGAGACCTTAGCAACCATTCTTGAAACCCGTGGAAGACTCACTGCAAACAAGCCGCTCACTGATGAGTATGTGAAATCTGCAACCAAGTATGCAACCATCGCAGAACTCGCAGCAGCAATTGTTTCCGGCGAGATTCGCATGAAAGATGTTCCGGAGTTAAAGCCGGTTCTTCGTATGCACCCGCCAAGAAAGGGCTATAAGAGCACTAAACGCACGTTTAATCAGGGTGGAGCACTTGGTTACTACGGTCCGGAGATTAACGATCTCCTTATCAAGATGAGGTAAAAAACATGCCAGTAAATAAGCGTTCAAAGTTCCGGGGTTCCCGCACATGCGGCGGAGGAACCCACAAAAACCGCCGTGGTGCAGGTAACCGCGGAGGCCGCGGAGCAGCAGGATGGCGTGACCACAACTTTACCCGCTTCTACTTCCTCGGAAGAACCGAAGGCAAACACGGATTCGTCTGCAAGACTTCATACTCCTGGGATGTCATGGACATCGGAGAGATTGATGAACTTGTACCGAGTCTGCTTGCAAGAGGCCTTGCATCTCAGGAAGGAGACGTTGTTAAACTCGATGCAGCAAGCATTGGTGTTGAGAAGGTCTTAGGCGGCGGTAAAGTTACCCGCAAGCTCGCTATTACTGCTGAGGCATTCTCTGCCAGCGCAGTCGCAAAGATTGAGGAGAAGGGCGGTCAGGCTCTCTCCTTAGAATAAATTTTTCAGGTAATCACTCATGGGAAAAGTGTTAGATCGAATGGAACCCTTGCTGTCGCGTATGCCGTCAGTCAAGCCGCCGGAAGGTCACGTCCACTTCAAGAATAAGCTGATGTGGACTGCCGCAGTGCTGCTCATTTATTTCATATTAACGAACATTCCTGTATTCGGACTGGCATCAACTTCTGTGGATATCTTTGAGTACTACCGTGCGTTGCTCGCCGGTGCTCAGGGTACTATTGTTCACTTAGGTATTGGTCCAATCGTTACAGCTTCTATCGTTCTGCAGCTGCTTCGCGGTGCTGATCTGATTAAGATTAACACGTCTGACCAGCGCGGTCAGGTTCTCTACATGGGTTTGCAGAAGCTCCTTATCTTTGTAATGATTATCTTAGAGGCTCTGCCGAACGTGCTCAGCGGCTGGATGGTTGCTGATGCAAACGTCTCTGCTCTCTTTGGAGGAAACTCAGGCTTTGTGATGTTTTTAATCTTCATCCAGATTTGTATAGGCGGTGTCCTTATCATGTTCATGGATGAGGTTGTCTCCAAATGGGGTATTGGCTCAGGTGTGGGTCTCTTCATCGTTGCAGGAGTTGCTCAGGGTATTGTTAATGGTTTCTTCAACTGGTCTTCGTCAGGTTCAACCGATGGATTTGCATCCGGTTTCTTCCCGCGTCTGTTCCAGGTAATCGGTTCGGGTGAAAACTTCATCGATTACTTTGGTCTGCAGATTCTGGCACTGGTAACTACTGTCGGTTTATTCTTCCTGATTGTCTATGTTGAATCTACCAGAATTGAAATTCCGCTTGCACATGCCAATGTCCGCGGTGCACGTTCAAGATTCCCGGTTAAACTTGTTTACGCAAGTGTTCTGCCGATGATTTTAGTCCGTGTTCTGCAGGCAAACGTTCAGATGATTGGTATGATTTTATCGTCTGCAGGAATTACTGCATTAGGTGAGTTCAACGGTTCTACTCCGCTGAATGGTTTGATGTGGTATATTGCACCGATTAATCAGCCGCAGGACTGGATGTGGTGGCTTCCGCAATTTACCGGTGCAGGTCATGCGGTGTGGGAAGTCATTATCAGACTTGGTATTGATATCATTGTGATGGTCTTAGGCGGTGCGCTGTTTGCTATCTTCTGGGTTAAGACTGCAGGTCTTGATTCGAAGCATGTCGCACGCCAGATTCAGAACTCAGGTATGCAGATTCCGGGTTACCGGAGAAGCCCTGCTGTTCTGGAAAGATATCTCGACAGATACATTCCAAGAGTTACGGTGATTGGCGGAGTTTTCATCGGTGTTCTCTCTGTCCTTGCCAACATGCTTGGTATTATCGGATTTGTCGGAGGTACCGGACTTCTGCTGACTGTCTCTATCATTTACCGTCTGTATGAACAGATTGCAAATGAGCAGATGATGGAGATGTATCCGTTTATGCGCGGATTCTTCAGTAAAGAGTAATCTTTGCGCATATTCAAAAACCCATTTTTTTAGTGAGATTGTTTTGAGTAATCTAAGGTGTCAGATTTTCTGATGTCATACTGTGTATGCTGATTTCTCTTTGGGAGTTATCTGCAGGAAAAAAAGTGGTTGTTGATTAGAGCACCAGTGACGGCGGGTTGTAAACACGGGTGCCGAGTTCTGAATTTACCATGTACAGGGTTTTTGCATCGTCTCCGAAGAGTTCCATCTTTGCGATGAGGTCAGTTGCGTTCTTTTCTTCTTCGCCCTGTTCCTTTACGAACCAGTCAAGATACTGCATGGTGCGGAAATCTTTTACTTCATAAGCTGCTGCATAGATGTCGTTGATAAGAGATGTTACGTATCTTTCGTGCTCAAGAGTCACTTTTAAGGGAGTCATCTTGTCGGTGAAGACTTTGTCCGGCTTTGCGATTGCTTCAAGGGTTACTTCTGCATCATTGTTGTGCAGATACTGGTACATCAGCATTGCATGGTCGCGTTCTTCCTGTGCCTGAATCTTGAACCAGTTTGCAAATCCGTCGAGGTGGATTTTTTCGTAGTAGTTTGAAATGTCAAGGTAAAGGTATGCGGAATAAAATTCCTTGTTCACCTGCTGGTTTAAGAGTTGAGATACTTTTGCATCTAACATGTCTTTGTCACCTTTGTTGTATGTATGTTGTTTTCGGAGATATAAACACATCTACATTGAGGCACTTTTATCCCAAGTTTCATCTTGTTCGGATTCAAATAAGAATGATAGAATTAGAAACGTTTCGTTTCAGGTTTGGTATTTATGAAAGGCTCTACTCATCTTCTTCTGTCTCTTTCGACGGCGCTGCTTGTTGCGTCTCCGTTTGTTCTGCAGATAACAACTCTCTCCCGTATTGTTGCGGTGATTCTTTTCTTCCTCGGCGTTTTTGTGGGGGCTTTGACTCCTGATATTGATAAGGGTACGGAGGCGGCAATTTATCATTCTTCGATTCCGGGCGCAAAAGGGAAGCGGTTTTTCTTAACGCCGGTGTTCGGTTTTATCATAAACTGGCTTTGCTACCGTCCGGTTCGTGCGGTGTTTCATCTGGTATTCGGTGATAAGATTTATGCGAAGCAGGGACACCGTGAGCTGCCGCACTCGCCTATCGGTATCATCTGTATTTCTGCGATGCTTACTCTCTGGATAGAGCTTGTCTGTTTTGGTCTGTCCTTTATTCCCGCTTTAGCAGGCATCCGGTTTCATCCGTTCATTATCTTTTTCGGGCTGAGTTTCCTCTTCGGCTGTCTTCTTCATCTTGTTGAGGATACCTGTGACAATTCAGGCGTTCATTATCTCTATCCGTTTGTCTTCAGACGTCTTCGCGGAAAATTAAGAGGAGACGGCACAGATGTCCGCCCGCGGGTGTATGCAGTGATTCTTCTTCTCGCAGCGGCTGCGGTCTTTGTTGTTTTCTTCTTTGGGATTCTGCCGTTTACCTGTGTGTATGCTGCAGCGGCGGGCTTAGGTGTTTCTGCGGTGCTGTGGATTATTTTCCTGCTTTGTTCTGGAGTTCCTGCGAAGAAGAGTGCGGTACAGAAATTTAAATGATGTAATATTTAGCTCCATATTCGAAATACAAACGGTTTCTTGGTCGGTGGAAGTTGCCGAAGAAACCGCCAATCTTTGCCAATCGAGAAACGCAAGCCGCATGCCCTGCGGTCATGCTCTATCTTCGAGGCTAAAGCCTCTCGATAATCGCAGCCCTATTCAC
>DALTWR010000080.1 GCA_029986975.1 Methanocorpusculum sp. | reverse complement strand
CGTCTGCACCGGCAGTCCGTGAAAGCAAATCAGTATACATCGTGCCTCCGAGGTCATTTCCTCCGGCGCAAAGACAAAGGGAGGTCATCTTTTTTCCAATCTTCGTCCACGGAACCTGAATGTTGGAAATGTTATCCAGAAACAGACGAGATACTGCAGTCATCAGCAGATCTTCACGCCCGAACGAGCCGTGGGATACAATACCTGCTTTAGCAAGCGGCGTGTTTTTGTGCAGAAACGCTAACGGGACAAGCTCGGTAAACACCTGCGTTTCATCCTGCAGACCGCGCAGAATCCCTAAGTGATGAGCGCGGTGTCTGTTTGTCTCAACTGAGCCGTACATAATCGTTGAGGTTGCTTTGAATCCGAGGGAGGCCGCCTCAGTAATAATTTTTACCCACTCCGCAACAGAGAGTTTCTTTTCGCAGATAACTTTTCTTACATCATCGTCTAAAATCTCTGCAGCTGTTCCCTGCACAGAGTTAAGCCCTGCACTTTTTAGGCGCTGCAGTGCTTCTTTTGTAGAGATGCCGCTTCTTTCTGCTGCGAAGAGAATTTCATCCGGACTGCAGCCGTGCACATGAATTCCGGGAATCTCTTCATGGAACGCACGAATAATCTGCTCATAGCTTTCTATCGTAAACGCCGGATGAATTCCTGCAAGATAGCATATTTCAGACACCTTTTCATTACGGGCAGCACGTACATGTTCGCGGAACTCTTCCGGCGAAAAACAGTATGCATCTGCGTCGGTTGCTTTCCTCCCGAACGCGCAAAGACCGCAGCGGTTCTTGCAGATGTTTGTGAGGTGGATATTCATATTTCTGACATAGGTCACGGCATCCCCGCATTTTTCTTCACGAACTTTATCTGCCGCTGCTGCAACTTTCCAGATATCTGCGTTGGTTAATGAAAGCAGAAACTCTGCTTCTGCTTCAGTCATACGTTTTCCGTGTGAAACACGGGCTAAAATGTCATCTGTATTCATTCGCGTCTCCGTTCTGTTCTGCGTTTTTCTGCACGCGATGCTGATTTTTTATCCTTCTGTCTGGAAACAATCTTCGAGATGATTTCAATGAGGATAATAATCCCTGCTGCAATCAGAATGCTCGGCAAAATATTGAGCGGAACCCAGCCGATTAAAGGAATTGCGAAAAGAGCCTTTCCTACAATCCATTCGTCTTTAACCGGTTCAACTCTTCCGTAGCGTTCAAAGTATCCTGCCTGATCCGGAAGAGTATTGGTTACCGGATTATCTCCTTTGGTAATAACCCCGGATGAGCTGCCTCTCCCGAAAATCCCCAGTCAGCTGGTGCCTCTTCAGCTGTTATCTTCGTAATTGCCCGATGGATAATAGGTGTAACTCCAGTTACGCCGTTTGGCTGATACACAATCACATCACCATATCCGTTAAACACTGGTGACGCCCCCGAGAGAAGTGCTTCCTCCTGTGTCTGCCATCCGCCGTAGCGTGACTCTTCTGCAACAAATACCAGAGAGTAGGTCATGATATTCGGCTCCATACTTCCTGATTCCACTGCGACAAGTGCCGGCCAGGTTCCAGATGTGCCGAAAAGAATCAGACCAATTATTCCTACAATAAGTAAGACAAATACAATGTCCCGGATAAGAAGTCCGGTTGATGTTTTCGGATGCAGAATATTTTGCAGTGACATAATAGTATTACCTTGTTTCTCCTGAAACTATTTCTCTTTTCTCTATTTGCCGAAGCGGCGGCTGCGTGTCTGAAAATCGCGAAGGGCGCGCAGAAAATCAACATGGCGGAAGTGATTCCAGTTTACATCAGTGAAGAACAACTCTGAATAAACTGACTGCCAGATAAGAAAATCAGTCAGATGACTGCCTCCAGTCTTAATAACATAATCAGGCATCACCTGAAACTTCAGTTTTTCTTCGATAACTTTTTCGGAAATATCTTCCGGGGAAACATTCTCTTCAGCGAGGGAAACTATTGCATCGCAGATTTCCTGTCTTCCGCTTTTACCAATCGCAATAATTGTCTCCGGCGTTCCGCTGCCTGATACGGTATCGCTGTTTTCTGAGACGAAACGGACTGTTCCTTTCAGATTTTTGACGGGTATTGAGATACTTTCCGGATGAGAGGTTGAAATATGAAATATCAGCCGTTCAATCTGAGGAAATGCCGCAGTCCAGTTGACTACATCAGATATTTTTTCCGGAGAGTTTTCAGCCTCTGCACCGGTAAGCATAATACAGAGTTCTTTGGGAAACACGCAAAGCTCTGAAGCAATCTTTTTTTCATAGAACGGGTGACGCATGATTGTTACTATTAATTGCCTCTTCTCTGATATAATACAGACACTTATTTATATAGCGAATAATAAAATTTTAATCATGTTTACAGCGTCTGATTTGAAAGCTGAAATCGAAAAAAGGCTTCAGAATTATTTATCACGCGATACATCAGGAATCAGAAGAGAGCTTCTGGCATTTCTTTTGAAATTAAAGACTGTTACCGTAAATCAGGTATATACCTTCCTCTCCGAGAAATTCACGGTAAGTCTTCATTCTGTTGCATCGATGCTTGGTACTATGGCTTCTAAACTGGGTATTCTTTCTATCAGACGCGAAAGAGACGGGGATGCCGGAGTATATGAGCTTCGCCCCCAGTATATTACCTTAGTTGAACGCCTGCTTAATGCAGTCGCTTCAGCCTGATTTTTTTATTTTTTAACAGGGAGTGAGAAATATAATGCCTGCTTCTGAGATTCCGGTAACGCCGGAAGTAATTGCCTATATGGATGAACGCGGGGGAGATTTCCGTATCAGCACATCCTGCAGCGGACCTGTTCTTATGTCGGTAAAAGTAAAGCCGCCGAAACCGACTGATGTTATCATCAAAGCAGGAGATCATCTCATCTATATCTCGCGATATCAGCTGGAATGGATTTCTGAAATATCAATGCGGATGGTTCCCCGCTTTAATATCTCTGCATACGAATAATGCCGTTTGAAGAGCTTGAGCATACTGCAGATGTAAAGATGCGGATAACTGCATCTGATTTTCCTGCCCTTTTTGTGGAAAGCGGGTTTGCATTATCACAGGTGATGTATGGAAAATACAAGCGCGAACTATCTGAGATAGCGGTTTCAATTGAGGCTGAAGGCACAACTCCGGCAGAACTCTGTGTGAATTTCTTATCAGAACTTCTTTTCATCATGGAAACAGAGTATCTGGTGCCGTCTGCATTTTCCCTTGCTGCAGATGAAACGAGTGTTGCAGGAACAGTTTCAGGCATTCCTTTTGAGCGCGGGAAGCATTCCGGAGGCATCGAGGTAAAAGGAATCTCCTACTCAGGGCTTACACTGACCAAAACAAATACAGAGTATGAACTCATAATAATCTTTGACATCTGAACTATGAATGAAAATATCCGGCGAACGGGTCCTGTTGAGTGGGAGATTCCGCAAGGTTTTGTCTCCGGCATGCGGGTTCCCGGAAGATTTTTTTTATCCGACGTTCTTGCAGAATCAATAGAAGACGGCGCGCTGACTCAGCTTGGAAACGTTGCATGCCTTCCGGGCATTGTCAAAAGTTCCTTTGGAATGCCGGATATCCACTGGGGGTACGGTTTTCCGATTGGAGGAGTTGCAGCTTTTGACGAAACAGAAGGTGTAATTTCTCCTGGCGGTGTCGGTTTTGATATCAACTGCGGTGTTCGTATGATTACAACCCCGCTCACCGAAGAAGACCTTACTGATAAGCAGGGATTAATTGATGAACTCTATGAAGCAGTGCCTGTCGGAGTCGGCGCAAAAAGCCCCTTAAGGCTTTCGCAGAAAGACCTGACGAAAGTTATGGAAGAAGGTTCTTCCTACGCAGTAGAGCTTGGCTATGGAATGACATCCGATGTTGAACATTGTGAAGAAAACGGATGCCTTTCCGGCGCTGATATTTCTGCAGTCAGCGACAAGGCGCGAAAACGCGGTATTCCGCAGTGCGGCACACTCGGTTCAGGAAACCATTTCCTCGAAATTCAGAAAGCAGAAGAAATCTTTGATGAAAAAACCGCAGAGGTCTTTGGTGTTTCTGCAGGGCAGATATGCATCATGATTCACTGCGGCTCACGAGGATTAGGACATCAGGTCTGTACTGACCATCTGAAAGTCTTGGAAGAAGCTGCAGATAAATACGGCATCAGACTTCCTGACCGCCAGCTTGCCTGCGCGCCGCTTTCATCTAAAGAAGGCGAGGCATACTTTGGCGGTATGGCGGCAGCGGCAAACTATGCCTGGGCAAACAGGCAGTTTATCACGCATGCAGTGCGCGAGATTATGGTAAAGCGCTTCGGCATCTCCTACGAAGAGATGCCGCTTGTCTATGATGTTGCGCACAATGTTGCAAAGCATGAAACACATGAGGTAAACGGCGCAAAAAAGAAGGTCTGCGTTCACCGGAAAGGTGCAACGCGTGCATTCGGACCCGGATGCGCAGAAGTGCCGTCCGTGTATCGTGCGGAAGGTCAGCCGGTTATTATTCCGGGAAGTATGGGGACATCATCATATCTTCTCGCAGGAACAAGTGCTGCCATGCAGCAGACCTTTGGAAGCACCTTGTCACGGCGCAGGTCGTGTAAGAGCCGCTCGAGTGCAAAAAAGATGCAGACCGGCGACGAAGTTGCAGCATCGCTGCTTTTGCAGGGTATTCTTGTTAAAGCACCGAATCAGGCTGCAATCGCTGAAGAAGCGCCTGCGGTCTATAAGCCGAGCAGCGAAGTCGTAAAAACAGTGGCAGATGCCGGACTTTCACGGATTATCTGCCGCATGAAACCATTAGGAGTTATTAAAGGATAATATGGGACAGTTAGCAGTATTCTGGGATAGAGAGATGATGTTTCACACGGTTGTAGCAGACGCCGCAGGTTCTGCAGAGGCAGTAACGCCGCTGATGCTTGCAGCACCGTTTTTCCGCGGAACATTTTCCGGAATTATTATTCCGACCGGATTTGGAAACACACATTATTCGCGCATGCTTCCAGCCCTGCGCGCGTGTGCAGGACGAATTGAAGACTATCTTGAAGACGGCGGAAAACTTTTAGTTTTTGGCGCAGCAGATGCGGGACCGAACCGCTATGACTGGCTTCCGGTAGATGTTGAGTATCATTTTGAGTTCATGGAGCATGATACTGAAGTTGATGTCTCTTCTCCATGGAGTAGTCTTGCAGACGGATATGATGCTTCGCATCT
>DALTWR010000079.1 GCA_029986975.1 Methanocorpusculum sp. | reverse complement strand
AAAGAAATCTTCACCTGCATGCCCGGAGCGGCTGCTGGTGCAAAGATTGCATAAATCTTTTTTGGTTCTTCGACGTTTCATGTGAAATACGCATCCGGGTCAATCATAATTTGTTCTCTCTCCTGAAAAGATATGTGACTGTATGAATGCATTGTTATCATCTTGTTTGATGTCTAAACCAAAGATGATGCAGTATTCCAACTGGTACACTTGATTTGCAAATTGGCGGGCAAAAATCCAAAAGATAAAAGAAAAGTACGTGTCATTAAGGAGGGGAAGTTCCAGTTGCTGCAGGATGAAGGGTCTGCAGAGTATTGATGGAATTTCCATGCGGCTTTTCAGGCTGCTATATTATTATTTGACGTAGTTGTATTTATAATTAATCTTCAATGCACAGCATCAGTGCATTGCACTGCCTGCACAGTATTATATCTGAGAGCGTCAAATGAATAATCATACTAATGACAGATTCAGATACCGGCGTCTCAGAAATACTTACTCTCCTGAAAGAAAACCCCCGCGGGCTTTCAGTCTCAGAAGTAGCTGATGCGCTGCATATAAACCGCAACACCACAGCCCGGTATCTGGATAAACTGCTTGTTTCAGGCAGGGTTGAAATGCGTACCTTCGGCAAAGCAAAAGTTTTCTTTATTTCAAAACGTGTTCCCGTATCTGCCATGCTGAACCTCTCCTCAGAGATGGTGCTGACAGTAAATGCCGACCTTACCGTTATTCAGGCAAACAGTGCAGCGCTGTCTTATCTTTCCTGTACTGCAGAAGAACTCATCGGAAAACACATCTATGAAGAATACGGACAGAAACTCTGCTGCGGAGAACTGACCGAACAGATTCGCTCAGCACTTCGCGGAACATCTGTCAGAGATGAACTTAAGATAGAAGAAAGTGAGGAAGATGTCATCTTTGATGTGCGGATATTTCCGCTTGTACTTCCTGACGGAAATCAGGGAGCTACGCTTCTTCTTGAAGACATAACATCCCGCATAAAAACTGAAGAACAGCTTGCGGAAAGCAACGCGCAGCTTCGCCGTATTATAGAAACAGTCCGCGATGTCTTCTGGACAATAGATGAAGAGGCAAACATCTGCTACATAAGTCCCGGCATCTCCCGCACATTAGGATATTCTGCAGATGAACTCATTGGAAAACCAATTGTATCTCTGATGCCGGATAGAGACGCTGAACGCTTTACTGCAGAGATGCAGATGCCAAGAGCAAAAGCATCCGGATTTTCTCTTCATGAGTATCAGATGATAGGAAAAGACGGCAGCATCCATTATGCGGATATTACCGCATCTCCGCTTTATTCTGATAAGGAAAATACCATTTTTTCCGGCTACAGCGGCGCACTGCATGATGTAACCGGACGGCATGAGGCAGAACTGAGTGAAAACCGCTGGCGTCTCTTTTTAAACGGCGTCATTGAAAACATCCCTGCCATAGTAACCGTATCAGACCTTGCTGACGGCACATACTACTATGCAAACCGTGAGGCTGAGCAGTTTCTCCGCCGCAGCAGAAGCGAACTGATGCACATGACAATTCATCAGATTTTAAAAGAGATTCATGCCGCAGAGATGGAAAAATCTCTTGCTGCAGCGAAAGAAAAACGGGAAAAGGTAACGGTAAAAGATACAGTTACTGTAGGAAGAAAAGAAAAGAAGGTGTCTGCAAGTTTTGTTCCGATGAAACTTTCTGCAGAGCTTGAATATATTATCGCTATTGTATATCCCGACGGGGAATAGTTACGGAACAAAGACCGCGAGGGCTACAACTGTAGTCCACACGCCGTCTTTTCCTTTCGCAGATGATACAATATGGCTTGTTTTCATCTCGGTATTTTCATCCATCAGTGTTTTAAGCATAATGTCTGCAAGTTTTTCTGCGTGTGCGCCTGCTTCTTCTCCTGATTCGTTATGCGAGTGATACTCTGAAAGATATCCATGGTGATGAACGTTAAGCGGAACAGCAAGACCTACAGATGCGGCAACTGAGTCGTCTGCTGCATCAGTACATTCGCGTGCCATGACGCAGAAGACAACTTCTCCCGGATGCAGATATGATAATCCTTCTTCGCGCGGCACTATCTCTGCGTCCGGGGGAAGAATGGATGATACAGTTACCAGATTGAATGGTGATACATGCGCATCACGCAGAGCCATCTCAAAGGAGACGAGCTTTTCTGCGTGAATGCCGACGCCTTTTGTGAAGAATATTTTTGACGGTACGAACATTGCTTCTATTACATACCCATGAGTATGTCTTAAGCCTTTTGTTTAACATCTCTTACTCTGATTTAAGATGATGAAAATGTGTCAGGATGTAAGACGGTGCCATTAATAACAACTCAATACAAACTAATAATCCGATACTCGTTGGTGTCAAAATATAATAGAGGTTGAATTATGGCGGATTCCGTAGTTGACAGCATTTTAGCGGCGCGTTACTTCCGCGCAGGCGAAAAAAGCTTTGAAGACGTCTGCAGGCGTGTAGCTGATGCCCTCGGCGAAACTCCTGAAGAAACAGACGAATACTTCAAGGCTATGATGGGATTAGAGTTCCTTCCGAACTCCCCCACACTGATGAACGCAGGCACTCATTTAGGACAGCTTTCAGCGTGTTTCACGCTTCCGGTAAACGATTCGCTGCCGGAAATTTTTGATGCTATCCGCTGGGGAGCTATCATTCACCAGTCCGGAGGAGGTACCGGATACAACTTCT
The DNA here is from genome assembly GCA_029986975.1 of Methanocorpusculum sp. Classification (GTDB taxonomy): domain Archaea; phylum Halobacteriota; class Methanomicrobia; order Methanomicrobiales; family Methanocorpusculaceae; genus Methanocorpusculum. Next base: position 2,531 of record DALTWR010000079.1, on the reverse strand, counting down.
CGCATCTGCGCGCAGAAGGTTCACCCGTCCGCTCAACAGACGGTGTTGCATCAGGACCAGTTTCTTTCATGCGTGTTTTCAACTCCGCAACCGATGTCATCAAGCAGGGCGGAAGACGCCGCGGCGCAAATATGGGAATTCTTAATGTCTGGCATCCGGACATCATGAAGTTTATCCGCTGCAAAGCCAAGGAAGGAGACTTTTCAAACTTCAATATCTCAGTCATGGTCTCTGATGAGTTCATGGAAAAGGTCTCCGCCGGAAAACTCGATGAAGTCTGGATAACAGATAACGCAGGTGTTTCTGTTACCGTCGGCGAAATCTGGGAAAGCATCGCCGCAGGTGTCTGGAAAAATGGAGAGCCGGGCGTTCTTTTCTACGACACCATCAACCGCAAAAACCCGACTCCGCAGCTTGGAAATATCGACACCACCAACCCGTGCGGAGAACAGCCGCTTCTTCCGTTTGAATCCTGCGTTCTTGGAAGTATCAACCTCTCTAAATTCGTCCGCAAAGGTTCTGATGACCTCGACCACGCAAGGCTTGACAGAATCACCCGCATGGCAATCCGCTTCCTCGATGCAGTCATTTCCAAAAATGTCTTCCCGATTGACCAGATTAGAGAAGCAACCACAAAGACGCGCAAAGTCGGTCTCGGCTTAATGGGCGTGCATGATGCAATGCTGATGCTGAGAATCCCCTATGACAGTGAGACCGGCAGAAACTTCTGTATGGATGTCATGAAGCACATCAACGATGTTGCCATGGAGGAATCCATCCGCTTAGGAAAAGAAAAGGGAACGTTCCCGGCATATGAGGGCAGTGTCTGGGATAAGCAGGGCATCATTATGAGAAATGCAGCTCTGACGACCATTGCGCCGACCGGCACTATCTCTCTTCTTGCCGGCTGTTCATCAGGTATTGAGCCGGTCTTCTCCTACGCATATACGAGAAGAAACACCGTCGGAAAGACCTTCGTACTTGTTCACCCTTACTTTGAAGCAGAATTAAAGCGTGTTGTAGCAGATATGGGCTACTCCGGTGCAGAGGCTGAAAAGAAGGAGAAGGAGATCATTGACCATGTTCATGAGAAAGGAACGGTGCAGGACATTACCTGGCTTCCGGCATCCTTCAAGGCAGTTTTCAAGACTGCTTTGGATATCGGATGGCGCGACCATGTTTTAATGCAGGCATGCTTCCAGAAGTATGTCCATGCATCCATCTCAAAGACCATCAATATGCCGGTCTCTGCTACAAAGGAAGATGTTGCTCAGGCAATTCTTCTCGCATGGAAAGAGGGCATTAAAGGTATGACTCTCTATAGAACCGGCTCACGAGAGGATGTTGTTTTAGCCCTTGAGAAGAAGGATGAGAAAAAGGATGCCGCATCCAATGCAAAGAAGGAGGCGGCAGCTGCAGTCCCGCTTACCGCTGCCGCAGAGAAACATGCAGAGCCTGCAGTGATGCGTTCACTTACCTTCGAGCGTCCGCGTGAGATGAGCGGAAGAACATTCCTTGCCCAGTCCGGCTGCTGCAGACTCTATATCACGGTAAACACAACCCCTGAAGGAAAACCGATGGAGGTCTTTATCAGAACGGTCGGTGCCGGCTGTGAGGCAAACAGCAATGCATTAGGCAGAAGTATCAGTACCGGTCTGCAGAATGGTGTTCCGTATGAGAAGTTCGTAAAGCAGTTCTCGAAGGTTCACTGTATCTCTGCTATTAAGAATAAGTCTGCAGAAGGAGTTTCGTGCGCAGATGTGGTTGGAAAGTGCATTGAACTTGCAGCAACCAATCAGACGATAGCCACCCTTGATAACTGGAATGTAACCGCAGCGCCGAAGGAAGAAAAGAAAGCAGGACGTCCGTGTCCGGAATGCGGTGAGCCGCTTGACTTCGGCGAAGGATGTAATATGGGTATCTGTAAACACTGCGGCTGGTCCGGCTGCAGCTAATTCTTCTTCATCGTTTTTTTTATATTTTTATCCAGCCAATATATTCATACATAATGCCGTCACGCTGTTCTGTCTGTAAAGGTAAAGGAATGTGCGGACTTCCGCGCTGTCCGATATCATCCAGATTCCATGCACTTCATGACACAAAACCGGTATCTGAGTACATGGGTGCGTCTCCTTCTGTTTTTGTCGGCACCTACGGGTATCCGAAGGTAATCGGCGGACCGTTGATGATAAACGACTCGGATAATCCTTTGGACTGGGTTTCCCGCGGGCTATCCATTGACGATATTGTATCAATCCGCTCGCGTACCATTCGCGGAGGAAACGAGATGACAATACAAGCCCCTGCCGCAGACAAAGTTCAGGAGATTGCCTTATCATCAAAGCCGCTCGATGTTGAGGTCGCATTTACCAAGCCGATTCAGTTCGATGTATCATTCGACGGAGATGTAACACCTGTCGGTCTTTCCGGCGAGATGAAAAAGCTGGATGTAATTGATAATGCATCTGTGGCGCGGGTTGTGGATTCCTGTACCTCGGATACCGATTTGAAAGCCGTTGATGCAGCACGCA
>DALTWR010000078.1 GCA_029986975.1 Methanocorpusculum sp. | reverse complement strand
TGAAAGAAGTATCAGACGGCAGAAATCTGATTGCCGACTTAATCAGTGCCGGAAACAGTTTTTCAAAAACCTATGCTCCGGTCAGTACTCATCTGATGCTGCATTCTATAGCCCTCTGGCTTGAGAATTGTGGATATACGCTAAACCGGCGTGAGAAGAAACGGATTTTTTCAAAACTGCCGCCCGCCTACCCGATGCGAAAAGAAGCAGAACTTACCCGCGGAATGTTTCGGCGGATTTATCATAACCTGCCGTCAGAATGGACAAAAGTCCTTCTGCTTGTTCTGCTCGGGTCCGGCATGCGTTTAGGTGAGGCGTTAGCATTGAAAACCGATGATATCTTCTGGAAACATACCATCACTGAAATATCTATTCCGGCGGAAATAACAAAGACAAAAACAGCACGAACAGTATATCTCACAAATGAAGCATCATCTTCTCTGAAAAACTATCTGGATGAAAGAAAGCGGGTTTCTGAGCGTATATTTCCCTACTCAATTCATGCAGCAGAACGTGCTATGCGAATCGCTGCTGACAGGGCAGGATACAGAAATCAGAATGAATCACAAAGACTTGTTCACTGGCATATGACGCGGAAATGGTTTATATCGCGGTTTTCTCTTTACGCGAGTAAAGAAGTAGCTGAACTTTTAGCAGGACATGAAGGATATCTTGGAAGGTCATACTGCAGATTTACCCGTCAGCAGATTTTAACACAGGTCAGAAAAGCAGACACCTACCTCTCGCTGTTTCCGGCAAAAGCGGAAACTGCACGGAAATCGATGGGAGAGACAAGGGGCAGAATGATGAAACACTGCTGCTCATTTGCCGATGAAGGGTGGATGATTCTAAGCCCTCTTCCGAACTCATATATATCAGCAGACCCCATTGTATAATATGAATCAGGAGAAAATATCTGCTCTGCTTGAAAGAATTCAGAGTACTGTTGAATGGAAACGTGAGGTCGATGAAAAATACGGGGTTACCGCGGGTGATGATGAAAAGGATATTCCAATTCCAACCCCGTCTGCTGACGCTGACGAAAAGGAGTTCTATGAGAAACTGCTGGCGTTTCTTAAGGTTCAGGCAATGTATCAGAGAAACTCGCTGGGACGCTTCAATACAGTGATAAGAAACAGTGTAAGAGATATAGCAGCTCAGGATGCTCTTCTTGAACGCTTCGGCGGAAACAAATCATTAAAAGAGATTTATGTTGACGGCTGCTGTGAAATAAGCGATATTGGAAAAGAGTACAAGCGGCTCTTTAAAGAAGTAAAGCAGATGAAGAAAGGAAAGTAAGTGCTAATGAGAAATCCTCTGTAACTATCCATTTCTTTTTTGTGATTATTCAGCGGCTCAGGTATAGATAAAAAGAGCCGCCCTGTTAGATTTACCACACGGAGATGTGCTATATCTGAACGAGATAAGTAAACTCTGATTTGAGCGGGAGGACTGATGTGTTCAATTGAAAAATTAGGGAGTGTATAATTGAAAATCCCGGGAGTGAAGCATTGAAAATTTAGGGAGTGAAGGATTGAAAATTTAGGGAGTGAGACATTGAAAATTTAGGGAATGGAACAGTTACAATACTTTTATCTCAATCTTCATTCCACCGCTTCGGAAACTCTTTTTCTTTACAACACCCATACATTATGTATGGATACCATACGCTACTATGACATTCGTCTGGTAAACGGAACTACTGCCTCAGTTCAGATAGAAAACGGTGCAGTAGAAAATGCCGGAACGTCATATTTCGGAAAAGCACTCATTCGCGTATTAGGAAAGAAAGGCTGGGGATATGCCTGTGTATCTCCTTTTGATATGGATAACGAAAAAGAAAAACGTGCAGCAGTTGAGCGTGCAGCTCACCTTGCAGAATTAGCCGCCGTACCTGCAGATATCGCTGACGTATCCTACGGAACGCCCCGGGTCTGGAATGCGTCTGCAAAAGAACAGGCAGCACGCCCTCTCGAAGAAAAAACAGCCGACCTGTTAACCCTCGAACATGCCGCAAAACTCCCCGGAATCGTTGCAACAACAGCCCGCTACGCAGAAATGTATCAGGACGTCCGGTTTGAAGACTCAAACGGCTATGAAGCAGAATCTTCGGTCTGCAGAACACTCTATACCGTAACCGCTGTTGCCGCGAAAAACAGCGATATGCAGATGAACTATGAGCAGGACGCTGTCGTAGGTCCGCTTCGGGTAACTGATTATATCGCAAAAGCAGAAAGCTGTGCAAAAACCGCTCTTGCCCTTCTCGACGCTGAAGCAGTTCCGGGCGGAAAAATGTCCGCCGTACTCGATCCGGCAATTGGCGGCGTTTTTGCTCATGAAGCAGTCGGACACGCTTCCGAAGGAGATCAGGTCAGAGACGGCGTATCTGTACTTGGACCGCGCCTTGGAGAACAGGTCGGCTCAAAACTTGTTACCATTATCGATGACCCCTCGATGCACGGATACGGCTATGAACCATTCGATGCCGAAGGCGTTACTGCAGGTCCGTGTGAGTTAATCAAACAGGGAGTGGTAAACAAATTCATGCACTCACGCGAAACATTAGCAGCGGTAGGACTCGATACGGGAGAGGCCGGACACGCACGTGCAGAACCCGGAATGCAGCCGCTTGTCCGGATGAGCAACACCTACATCAAAGAAGGCGATGCATCATACGCTGAGATTCCTGAGACCTGCAGAAACGGCATTCTTTTAATCGGGTCACGCGGCGGACAGGTTGACCCGGGACGCGGAGTATTTCAGTTCAACGCAAAGTACGGTTACAGAATCGAAAACGGTGAGACCACACAGATGCTCCGCGATGTGTCGCTATCAGGCGATATCTTATCTGTTCTGCACAACATCGCACTTTGCGGAAAAGAGCGGAGAATGTCTTCTGGTATGTGCGGCAAAGGACAAAATGTTCCGGTTTCAGACGGTGCGCCGCACGTGTATCTGACTGAAGCTACCGTAGGAGGTGCAGGAAATGCCTGAAATTGATATTGACGCAATTATTTCAAAAGGACTGAAACGCGCAGACGAAATTGAAGTCTATACGGCATCATACGAAGACCTGACCTTAGAACAGCGCGGATGTGAAATATCATCCGTGTTCGAACACTCAGGAACGACCATTTATCTCCGTGTGGTTAAGGATAAACGAATCGGTGTTTCTGCAACATCAGATATTACAAAGATAGATGCAGCACTAACCGCGGCGCTGAGTTCTGCAAAACTTTCCGAAATCGTTTCCGAATGGAACGGTTTCCCTGAAAAATCCGCAATCCCGAATGGAGACGAACCGATTGACAGAACTCTCGAAATCAGTCCCGAAACCGCGAAAGAGTATTTATCCCGTATGAACAGCGGGGCGGCAAAATATCCGGAAGCAAGACCTGTATCAGGCGGTGTTACGCTCAATAAAGGAATGTCGCGTCTTGCCAACTCAAACGGTGTCTATCTCGAACGCGAGTTTTCCGACATAGTTCTTGGAATGGATGCAATCTGTGATGGTTCAACCGGATACTCAAGTGACTCATCACCGTTTGCCGCGCGTATTAATCCGGAAAAGGTCGGCGAAGAGACAGCATTTTTTGCCTCCGCCTCGCGTAACGGTGAAAGCATTGAATCGAAAAAATATGATGTGGTCTTTTCGGAAGATGCTGTTGATTCTCTGATTCTTGAACTCTTCTCCGAAGCGGTGAACGGAAGAAATGTTCTTACCGGAAAATCAGTTTATGCGGGCAAGCTCGGCGAAAAAGTCGCTGCTGACACTATCTCGATTACTGATGAGCCGATGAATAAATCGGGGAGTGCCTGGCGCAGATTTGATACGGAAGGAACAGCAGCAAAAGACACACCGCTTATCAGATGCGGTGTCTTAGAGTCGTTCCTTTACGATACAAAAACCGCAGTTCAGGCAGGCTGTGTTTCAACAGGTCATGCACACCGAACCGGAAGCGGAAGTACGTTAATTGAGCCGCACTGTTTGACTATCAAAGCACCGACAGAAGATGTGTTAGAGCGTCCATGTCTTTACGTCAAAGAAGTTATCGGGGCGCATACGGCAAATCCGCTCACAGGAGAGTTCTCAGTTGAATCCGCAAATGCATTTCTCGCAGAAGGCGGAGAACTGAAGACGCCGGTTAAAAAAGCGATGCTCGCCGGTAACATCTTCGGGATTCTGGCAGGCGAACTTACGGCCTCGAAAGATGTTAAAGCATTATCCGGTGCGCTTGTTCCGAAGCTGAGAATTGCAGGGTTACAGGTTATTTAATCAGAATGATTCAGACCTGTATTCCAACCGGCGTATCTGCCCTTGATTCTGCGATGTCCGGCGGAATCAACGAGGGGGACTCTGTTCTTTTCGTTACAGAAAACAGCATAGACGGAGCACGTCTGATGCAGACTCTGATGCTGAGTTTAAGAGAGACACATAAAAAAACGCTCTACATCACCTCGAAAAAATCTGCAGCATCTCTGATAGACGAACTTAAAAACAGATGCAATATTTCCGGCGAAATAGAATCATGCATACTCGACGCCGGAGTTTTGGCTGAAGATGCAGTTACTCATGTATTAGAGAAGATAGCTGCACTTCCCGCCGGTTGTGTTGTATTTCTGGATTCTCTGACATCATACCTTCCTTTTGCCGAACTGAATTTCCCATTGTTTTTCCAGAAGATAAACAAAGCAATGCGTGATTTTTCAGAGAAAAAGATTGCCTGTATATTCATGATTTCAGCAGGAGCTTTATCTCGGGAACATGAGGTCTGTTTTACGGATTTATTTACTCATGTCTGGCGTCTTAAACGAGTTCCTGCAGAAGATAACACAATACGCATCTTATCTATTGAGAGCACATTTCAGGATGCAAATCTTGCCCCCAGAGAAGAGCTTCAGCTGAGCGCGTCATTATTACCTGATGGAACGGTTGAATTAGTGCATTTGCGAAAAATCAGATAAAGCGAATGGCAACACTCTTAAGGGTTGAAGACTAATATTAGAGGTACAAGGAATGAGGGTTTGGAATAAAACTTCCTTAACTTAGATCGACACTCTATCTCATTCCTTAGCTTTTCTAAGAGTTTTTAGCATATTTGGTGTTTTTGATACGTGAATCTGTCTGCGCCTGATAAATTTGTAATTTTGAAAAATACCCTGACAAAATCAGCCTGCATCATTTCAAAACCCCGCACATATCCCCAAAATAATCTTATCCTCTATCAACCTAATTTGTACAAATCCTCGCATATTTCCCAATCCTATAAATACTTTCTCATCACATAATATTGATGTGGCA